>NZ_LKKW01000007.1 GCF_001891165.1 Streptobacillus ratti
ACTTTTGGAATTTAGGAAATATATTTACTGCACCCAAAATCTTAAATGCAAGATTAGAGGTGCAGTTTTTTTGTAAATTAATTACAAATCAAATAAATAATTCAAATTATATTCAATAAATATTTAAAAAAAATTTTTAAGACCTATTGACTATTTAATTTCTTGAGGTAAAATATATTGTTAGCAAATTATTAACACTTTATTTTTTTTATTTAGGAGGATATAATGGCAAAAGTTAATGAAATTACAAGAGAGTCTTGGATTTTACAAACATTCCCAGAATGGGGGACTTGGATAAATGAAGAGATTGCTGAAACAGAGGTTAAACCTGGTACAGTTTCAATGTGGTGGTTAGGAAACATGGGAATCTGGATTAAAAGTGAAGGAGGAGCTAATCTTTGTGTAGATTTATGGGTTTCAACAGGTAAAAAAACAAAATCTAATAAACTTATGAAAGCTAAACATCAACACCAAAGAGCAGTAGGATGTGTAGCATTACAACCAAATTTAAGAACTACACCATGTGTTATAGATCCATTTGGTATAAAAGAATTAGATGCTTTAATTTCAACACATTCTCACAGTGATCATATAGATATAAATGTTGCGGCAGCAGTTTTACAAAATTGCCCTAATACTAAATTTGTAGGACCAAAAAGTTGTACAGATATTTGGAGAAAATGGGGAGTACCTGAAGAAAGATTAGTTACAGTTAAGCCTGGAGATGAAATAGAAATAAAAGATACTAAAATAAAAATGTTAGAATCTTTTGATAGAACTATGTTATTAACAGTAGATGATGATGTTGTATTAAAAGATAAATTACCACCTGATATGGATGAAATGGCAGTAAATTACTTATTTAAAACAACAGGTGGAAATATATACCATGCAGGAGATTCACATCATTCTAATTTCTTTGTAAAACATGGAAATGAAAATAAGGTTGATGTTGCGTTTGTTGGATATGGAGAAAATCCTAGAGGAATGACAGATAAATTAACTGCTTCTGATGTATTAAGAGTTGCAGAAGGATTAAAAACACAAGTTGTAATACCTATACATCATGACATATGGTCTAACTTTATGGCTGATCCTAAAGAAATTACATTATTATGGAATTATAGAAAAGATAGATTAAAATATACATTTAAACCATATATATGGCAACCAGGTGGGCATTTTGTATTCCCTGATAACAAAGATGATATGGAATATATGTATCCAAGAGGATTTGAAGATGCTTTCACAATAGAACCTGATTTACCGTTTACATCAATATTGTAATATATAAGGAGAGATATTTATGGAATTTTTAACTAAAGCTTTGATTTGGTTTGGAAGTAATGTTTTAACAAACCCACCATTTTTCGTTGGATTATTAGTATTTATTGGATATTTATTACTAAAAAAACCATTTTATGAAGCATTTGCAGGTTTTTTAAAAGCAACAGTTGGGTATTTAATTTTAAATGTTGGAGCAGGTGGATTAGTAGTAACATTTAGACCTATACTTGCAGGATTGAATACTAAATATAATTTGAGTGCTTCTGTTATAGACCCATATTTTGGATTAAATGCAGTTAATACTGCTTTAGAAACTATAGGATTAACAGTAGCATGGGTAATGTTTTCATTACTTATAGGGTTTGGAATAAATATTTTATTAGTATTATTTAGAAAATACACTAAAGTTAGAACTCTATTTATTACAGGTCATATAATGCAACAACAAGCTACTACAGCTACTTGGTTAATATTTTTCTTATTACCAATGTTTAGAAACTTCTACGGTGCTGCATTAATAGGTATTTTTTCAGGAGTTTATTGGGCAGTAGCATCTAATTTATCAGTAGAACCTACTCAAAGATTAACTGGTAATGCTGGATTTGCTATAGGACATCAACAAATGTTTGCAGTATGGTTTGCAGATAGAATTTCACCTAAATTAGGAGATCCTAAAAAAGGTGTTGATGAAATTAAATTACCTAAATGGCTATCAATATTCCATGATGATATAGTTGCAACAGGAACTTTAATGATGGTTTTCTTTGGTATAATAATGTATATATTAGGAGCAGAAGTTTTATTAGGAGAAAAAGCTGTAGCATATATGAGTGGAAATAAATCATTCTTAATATATGTAGTTGAAACATCTTTAAAATTTGCTGTTTACTTATCAATATTGAAACAAGGTGTAAGAATGTTTGTTTCAGAATTAACAATATCATTCCAAGGTATTTCAAATACTATAATACCTGGAGCTATACCAGCAGTTGATTGTGCTGCTACATATGGATTTGGATCACAAAATGCAATATTATTTGGATTCTTATTCGGTGTTTTAGGACAATTCTTAGCAATAGGAGGTTTAATAGTTTTAAGATTATTTAATCCTCTTTTAGTACCAGTATTAATAGTTACAGGATTTGTTCCAGTATTCTTTGATAATGCGACTATAGCAGTATTCGCTAATAAACGTGGTGGAGTAAAAGCTGTAGCAATTACAACATTTATTTCAGGTATATTACAAGTTTTATTAGGTGCAGTTGCAGTAATCGTATTTGGATTAATTGGATTTGGTGGATGGCATGGAAATATAGATCAATCAACAGTTTGGTTAGCACAAGGTCTATTAATTAAATATTTAGGATTATTTGGATATATTATAGCAGTAGTATCTATGTTAGCTATCCCTATATTACAATATAGAAGATGTAAGAATAAAGAGCAATATTATGAAGGAATAGTTGAAGAAGAATAGAAATAGAATATATTTCATAAAAATAGAATATATTTCAGAAAAGAGGGAAATATGAAAGTTTTAGCAGTTTGTGGAAGTGGAATGGGAACTAGTATGATTATGAAAATGAAGATGAAAAAGGTTCTTGATAAATTAAATATAACTGCAGATGTTAGTTCTTGTAGTATTGGAGAAGCAAAATCAGGATTAAATAATTACGATATAGTTATTAGTTCTATTCATATGGTAGGAGAATTAAATGTTAAAGCTCCAACTATATTAATAGGTGTACAAAATATGTTAAATGAAGCTGAACTAGAAGAAAAATTAAAATTAGCTGGAATAGGAGTATAAATGAACATAGTAGATTCATTAAAGGATAATAAATCTATACAATTAGGGAAAAATGTGTCTAATTGGCAAGAAGCTATAGAATTACTTTTTGAACCTTTATTGAAAAATGGAGCAATTAAACCAGAATATCCTAAGGCTATAATAGAAAGAACAAATGAAATAGGTCCTTTCTATATCATAGGTCCAGGAATTGCAATGCCACATGAAAGAGGAGAAATGGGAGCTATAAAAAATGCTTTTACATTTTTAACTTTAAATGATGCAATAGAATTTCCAACAGGAGAAATGATAGATATATTAATAGGATTTTCTGCTACGGATTCAGAAACTCATATAGCAGAAGTTATTCCACAAATAGTTACTTTATTTGACGATGAAGAATCTTTTGATAGAATTAGAGATAAAAAAACACCAGAAGAATTATTAGCATATATAGAAGAAGTTATTAAATAGATTTAGAAAAGAGTTGAAAAATTTGCAATTAGGAATTTATGAAAAGGCTTTGCCTAAGAAATATAGTTTTAAAGAAAAAATAAAACTTGCTAAAGAACTAGGATTTACTTTTATAGAGATTTCTGTAGATGAAAGTGATGAAAGACTTGCTAGACTTGATTGGAATATAGATACAATAAATGAATTAAAATGTGAGTTAAATATTAATAATATGAGAATACCAACTATGACCTTTAGTGGTCATAGGAGGTATCCTATGGGTTCTCATGATGAAAATATTAGAAAAAAATCTATGGAACTGATGGAAAAGGCTATACTTTTAGCAGATAGATTAGGGATTAGAATAGTTCAGTTAGCAGGTTATGATGTTTATTATGAAGAAAGTGATGAAATAACTGAAAAGTATTTTATAGAAAATTTATCTAAAGCTTTAAAAATGGCTGAGGAATATAATGTATGTTTAGCTATAGAAATTATGGATCATCCGTTTATAAACTCAATTACTAAATATATGAAATATTCAAAATTAGTAAATTCACCATACCTTAAAGTATATCCAGACTTAGGAAATTTAAGTGCTTGGCAAGAAAATGATATATCAAAAGAATTAGAATTAGGAATGTTTAATAAAGAAATTGTAGCAATACATGTTAAAGATACTCTTGCAGTAACAGATAATTTCCCAGGGAAATTTAAGGAAGTAGATTTTGGTGCTGGTTGTGTAGATTTTGTTAAATGTTTTAAAAAGTTATTCTCTTTAAATTATTCAGGTCCATTTTTAATAGAAATGTGGACTGAAAATTATAGCGATATTGAACAAGGTAAAGAAGAAGTTAAAAAAGCAAGAGAGTTTGTTTTAGAGGCTATGAGAAAAGGAGGATATTTATGTTAGAAAAATTAAAAGAAGAAGTTTTTAAGGCTAATATAGAATTACCTAAAAGAGGTGTTGTAATTTATACATGGGGTAATGTTAGTGGAATAGATAGAGAAACTAACCTTATAGTAATTAAACCTAGTGGTGTAGATTACGAAAATATGAAAGTTAGTGATATGGTTGTAGTTGACTTAGATGGAAATGTAGTTGAAGGACATTTAAAACCATCATCAGATACACCAACTCATATAGAATTGTATAAAAAGTATAAAGAAATAGGAGCTATAGTTCACACTCATTCTACTCACGCTGTTATGTGGGCTCAAGCAGGTAAAGATATACCTGCATATGGAACTACTCATGCTGATTATTTCTATGGAAATATACCATGTACTAGAAAAATGTCTGAAAATGAAATAAAAAATGACTATGAAAAAGAAACAGGAAGTGTTATAATAGAAACATTAGAAGAAAGAAATATTAATCCTTTATATGTGCCTGCTGTTTTAGTACATAGTCATGGACCTTTTACATGGGGTAAAAATCCAGCTGAAGCAGTTCATAATACTGTAGTACTAGAACAAGTTGCAAAAATGGCAATAATGACTGAAACTATTAACCCAAAAGTTAATAGAATGCAACAAGAATTGTTAGATAAACATTTTTTAAGAAAACATGGTAAAAATGCGTATTATGGACAAAAGTAATTTGGAATGAGGCTTTATTTTATGTGTGATAAATTTGATATAAAAACGAATCCTAATTTAGTTATAGCATTAGGAGAATATATTAGAAATAAAAGAACTAAAAAATCAATAGGACTTAGAGAAATGGCTGATAAATTAAACATCAGCCCTGCTTATTTATCTAATTTAGAATTAGGAAAACATAATATGACTAATCCTTTATTATTAAAAAATATAGCTAGGATATTAGAAATTGATCATCTGAAATTATATAAAATAATAGGGTATACAGATAAAGATAGGCGTGAACTAAGAAATGAAATATGGAATGAAATAATAGAAGATATTTCTGATGAAAAAATCATAGATATCATGCAGGATTTAAGTAAAATGACCTCAAGTCAAATAAGTTTGGTTAAACAGTATGTTAAATTAATTAGGAAAACTTAATCAAGAAAAGGAATAATATGGAAATAATAAAACAAAGATTAGGAGATTTAGATAGAGCTTATTGTGCTAGTCATTTAAAAACTTCTAATGGGTATAAGATAATAGTTGCAAGTGAAGCTTATGTTGATGAGGGAAGACCATGTTATAGCTATGGAGGTAATGATTTTTCTGAAGTAGAAACAATGTGGGAAAGTGGTGGTGGATGTATGTCTATCGTCCAAATTCCTGGTAAAGAAAATGAAATTATAGCTATAAAAGATTTCTATTTAAAAGAATCTCCAAGTAGATCAAAAATAGTTTGGGGAGTTTATGAAAATGGAAAATGGACTTTCAAAGATATAATAAAAAAAGAATATATACATAGATTTTCTTTAGCTAAAGTTGATGAAGATGTTTATATAGTACTGGCTACTATATCAAATAAAAAAGAACACAAAGAAGATTGGAGAGTTCCAGGTTCTATATTTGCAGCTAAATTACCTAAAGATTTAAATGAAAAAATTGAATTGCAAGAAATTAAAACAGATTTATATAGAAATCATGGATTTTACCATGACACTAGAGAGGGTCATAATGAAATATATTTTGGAAGTGACCAAGGAATAGACAAGCTATATATCAATGGTGATACATCTAATTGGAAATTTGAAAGAATATGCGATTTTCCAACAGGAGAAATAGCTGTATCAGATTTAGATGGCGATGGAGTAGATGAAATAATAACTATAGAAGCTTTCCATGGAGATAAAATTAGAATATATAATCAAACAACTGGAAAATTAGTTAAAGTTTATGAATATGAAAATAAGATAGACTTTGCACATGCTTTAGTTGCTACTAAGTTTAGAGGAGTAAATACTTTTGTTTGTGGAGTTAGAAGAATAGAATCTGAATTATTCTATATACAATATGTAGATGGTAAATATGTTTCTACTATTATAGAAAAAGGAGTAGGAACAGCTAATTTAGATGCTATCAATTTAGAAGATGAAGATATAATTATATCTGCAAATCATACTAAAAATGAATCAGCAATATATAGAATTAAGTAATATTTAAAAGGTATAAAGCTCAGTCTTTATACCTTTTAAATTTATATAATTAAAAAATTTGACATGGTTAAAAAAATAAAGTATAATCTCTTTGGTAAAAATAAAAGTAAAAAAAACAATATACAATATTATTTTTAATAGAAAAGAATAGTAATGAAAAAATTAATGTTATTAATATTATCTATAGGAGGTTTATTTTCATTCTCAAACAGTTTTACTGGACCAAGATATAGAGTTGAAGTTTCATCAGGATTTGTTGATGATAGAAGATTTGCTCGTACTAATGGTAATATCTTTTTTTCAGGGTCTGTTTCAGTATTACCTGAATGGGAACTTAAGATTAATAAGAAATTTGATATTAGTTTTGGACCTAAGGTTAGTTTAAATTTTGAAAATTTCATAGGAACTTCAAATGCAACAACTATTAACTCTAGTATAATATTAGGAGGAGAAATAGATTTTAACTATAAAGTAATAGAAGATGTTAAAATATATACTGGTATGGAAGTTGGAGCAGGAATAGGATTTCAAGCTTTTGCAGGTTCTAGCTGTAAACATTTTCAAGGAGTTGAATTTAAAACAGAAATCAAACTTTCAGTAGGTATTAAAGTAAAAGATAAATTTAATTTAGCACTTTACACAGGAGATATTAAGGGAGTTGTAGGTGTAGAGGCAGGTTACACTTTTTAATAGAAAGGAAAAAATATGAAAAAAATACTATTATCAATAATCTTATTTGCTGGATTAACTTCATTTTCAGTAGAAGATAATAAAGTTGATGGAAACTTTACTAAATTATCTGGTCCAAGATATAGAGTAGAGGTAGCTTTGGGAGCCATTAGTACTAAAAATGATGTTAAAGCAAATGAATACATTTCTACATCAACTTCATTTTTAGCAGAATGGAAAGCTGATGTTAATGAGAAATTTTATGTTACTTTTGGACCAAAGGTTAATTTAAATGTTGCTACAATTATACAATCAACAGGAACAAAAAAGGTTACCCCTAATATAGCTTTAGGTGGAGAAGTAGACTTTAACTATAATTTAAAGGAAAGACTTAAGCTATATGCTGGTGCAGAACTTGGACTAGGAGTAGGACCTTTAATAGAGAATGGAACATTAAAAAAAGCTGAACTTATAACAGTGGGTAAAATATCATTAGGAATTAAGATAGATGAGAAATACAATGTTGCTATTTATACAGGAAATATAAAGGGAGTACTAGGAATAGAGGCAGGATATACATTTTAATAAGGTGGTACAGAATGTATTGCCTTTTTATTTTACAATAAAAATTATGAAAAACTAAAAAAGGTATTGACTATTTAAATTTTCAAGGTATACTATTTTTGAAAAAAAGTGTAACGGTTTCTATAAAGTAAATGTTCTTACTTTATTTTATTTAGTTATATTTGGTAAACGGTTACTTATCATAACCTTTTTTATTTAACTTATTATGGTAAACGATTACTAAAAATGGAAGGAATGGAGAAATTATGAAAAAAATTGTATGTGTTGATTCTGATGGTTGTGTAATGGATACAATGAACTATAAGCATATAGAATGTTTTGGTCCTCTTGCAGCTGATTTGTGGAACATTGAAGAAAGAGAAGAATTTTTAACATTATGGAATAATATTAACCTATATTCAAAAACTAGAGGTATAAATAGGTTTCAAGGATTAAATGAAATATTTAAAATATTTAGTGAAAAATATCCTAAATATTCAAAACTTAATGATGTTGATAATTGGATAAAAACTACTAATGAGTTATCTAATAATTCTTTAATTAGGGAAATAGAGACTAAAAATTCAGAGGAATTAAAGAAAGCCTTAAATTGGAGTTTAGAAGTTAATAAAAGAATAGTTTCTTTAGAGGGTATGGATAAACCATTTGAAAAGGTTAAAGAAGCTTTTGAGGAAATGAAAGATAAAGTAAAAATAGTAATAGTATCATCTGCAAATAAGGAGGCTATACTTTCTGAATGGGAAAGACATGATTTACTTAAATATGTAGATATAGTAATGGGTCAAGATATGGGTACAAAAAAAGATTGCATAAAGAAAATATTAGATGAGGGTATAGATGTAAACGATGTATTAATGATAGGAGATTCTCCTGGAGATATTACTGCTGCAAAAGAAAACAATGTATATTTTTATCCAATAATATTTGATGATGAAGCAAGAAGTTGGATTAGATTTAAAGAAGAAATTTTAGATAAGTTTATTAATAACCAATATGAAGATCAAAAATATATTGATGAATACAACAGTAAATTATAGGAGGAGGTAATATGTCAAAATTAGTTAATTTAAGAGAAAAACCATACTGTTTAAATGATGAGCAAATTAAATGGGTGGAAGATACTTTAGCTAGTATCACAGATGAAGAAAAAATTGGACAATTATTCTTTAATTTATTTTGGTTAGGTAATTTAGGACCTGAAGAATCAAAATATTCAAATGAGGAGATTGTTACGAAGTTTAAAGTTGGTGGTGCAAGATACCAAGGTGGAAATAAATATGAGGTAATGAATCTTTTAAATAGTTTACAAAAGAACTCTAAAATACCTTTACTTATTGCTGCCAATTGTGATTCAGGTGGTAATGGTGCATGTTCAGATGGAACATATATTGCAACAGCCGCTATGTGTGAGGCAAGTGGAGATTTAGAAGTTTCATATAACGCAGGATATGTAAGTGGTGTAGAGGAAGAAGCATTAGGAATTAATGTTAATTTTGATCCATGTGTAGATATACTTAAAAATTGGAGAAACACTATAGTAAATACAAGAGCTTATGGTAGAGATGCAGATGTTGTTATTAAACATACTAATTCATATCTTAAAGGATTAGATAAAAGTAATATTATTAAATGTATTAAACATTTTCCTGGTGATGGAACAGAAGAAAGAGATCAACATTTAATTTTAGGAGTAAATGAACTTACAGTAGAAGAATGGGAAAAATCTTTTGGAGAAGTTTATAGAAATCATATTAATAATGGTGTTGAAATGATAATGGCAGGACATATTGCACTTCCACATTATCAAAAATTAATAAATCCAAGTCTTGAGGATAAAGATATTTTACCAGCAACATTATCTAAAGAATTATTAGAAGATTTATTAAAAGATAAATTAAACTTTAATGGTCTTGTAATAACAGATGCTTCTCATATGTTAGGTATGACAGCTAGTATGAGAAGAAAAGATTATGTACCTTTAGCAATAGCATCAGGTTGTGATATGTTCTTATTCTTTAATGACATAGATGAAGACTTTAACTATATGCTAGAGGGTTATAGAAATGGAGTAATAACAGAGGAAAGATTAAATGATGCAGTTAGAAGAATATTAGGTTTAAAAGCAAAATTAAATTTACATATTAAACAAAAAGAAAATACTTTATTAAAAGATGAAAAAGGCTTAGATGTAATAGGTTGTGAAAAACATCTTAAGATGCAAAAAGATGCTGTTGATAAAGGAATTAGTTTAATAAAAAATACTAAATTTGAATTACCTATTAGACCTGAAACACATAAAAAAATCAGACTATATATACTTGAGGGAGAGAAAAACGGTATATATAGACCTAATGAAAAATTTCAAGAATACTGTATTAAAAAATTAGAAGAAAAAGGATTTGAAGTAACGGTAAATGAATCAGGAAAAAGAGAAAAAGGTTCTATAGAACAATACAGAAGTGAAGTAGATGCAGCATTAGTTTTTGCAAATATCAAAGGATATGCTGAAGCAAATAATATGAGAATAAAATGGAGTGGACCTATGTCTAATGAAATTCCATGGTATGTACATGAAGTTCCAACAGTAATGGTATCCTTTAATTTCACTAATCATTTACATGATGCTACTATGGTTAAATGCTATATAAACGCATATTGTGATAATGAGGTAACTATAGATGCTTTAATAGAAAAATTAATGGGAGAATCAGAATTTAAAGGTCAACATTTTAATGAAAATGTATGGGCTGGTCAATGGCAATCTAAATTATAAGGAGGGTGATTACATGCTATATCCATTATCAACATTAAGTAGGGAAATTATTGATTTAAATGGTATATGGGACTTTAATTTTGAAAATGATTTAACAAAATATAAGATTAGTGTTCCTGCATCTTTTAATGATCAATTTTCTGAGTTTGAAAAGAAACATTATGTAGGAAATATGTTCTACAAAAAAGATTTTATTGTATCAAAATATATGTTGGAAAAAAGAATTTATTTAAGATTTGGCTCCGTATCACATATTGCAAAAGTATATGTTAATAATATTTTTGTAGGGGAACACAAAGGTGGATTTACACCTTTTGAGTTTGAAATTACAGAATTTGTTAAATTAGGAGAAAATAATTTAGAAGTATTAGTTTCAAATGTACTAGATTATAGTTCACTTCCAGTAGGTAACTATAAAGAGATTAAAGATGAAAATGGTAATGTAGTAAAAAAATTAGTAGATGAAAATTTTGATTTCTTTAATTATGCAGGAATACATAGACCTGTAAAGTTATGGATTAAACCTAAAAATCATATAGAAGATATAACTATTACATATGATGTATTTGATAAAAATGCAAAAGTAAATGTAAAAGTAGATTTTATGGGAGAAGCAAAGGAAATAAGAGTAACAATTTTAGATGAAGAAAATAATATAGTTGCTGGAGGAAATAATTTAAATATATCAAATGTAAAATTATGGCAACCTTTAAATGCCTATTTATATAAGGCTAAGGTTGAGTTAATTAATAAATCTGATGAAGTAGAAGATGAATACATAGAAGAATTTGGTATAAGAACAGTTGAAGTTAGGGATAATAAATTCTTAATCAATGGAAAACCTTTTTATTTTAAAGGATTTGGTAAACATGAGGATACATATTTACATGGTAGAGGATTAGATGAAGTGGCTAATGTAGTAGACATCAGTAGAATGAAATGGTTAGGAGCTAATTCATTTAGAACCTCACATTATCCATATTCTGAAGAAATGATGAGACTTGCAGATAGAGAAGGTTTTGTTGTAATAGATGAAACAACAGCTGTAGGACTAATGGAAAATTTTGGATTTAATCTTATGGGAAATCCAGAAAAGAAGAATACATGGGAAACTTTAAATACAAAAGAAGCACATGAACAAGTAATAAAGGAGTTGATTAAAAGAGATAAAAATCATGCTTGTGTTGTTATGTGGTCTATAGCAAATGAATCATCTACTGCTGAAGTTGGTGCATATGAATATTTTGAACCATTATTTAAACTTGCAAGAAAATTAGATGCTCAAAATAGACCATGTACATTTATAAATATCATGCTTGCACCAGCTGGAAAATGTTTAGCTTCTAGTTTATGTGATGTAATTTGTTTAAATAGATATTATGGTTGGTATGTAGATTTATCTGACTTAGAAACAGCAGAAATAAATATGAGAAAAGAATTGGAATATTGGCATAAATTATTCCCAGATAAACCAATAATGTTTACAGAATATGGAGCAGATACTATTTCAGGAATGCACGATATAGATATTAGAACACCATTTACAGAGGAATTTCAAATAGAATATTACAAAATGAATGAAAAAGTATTTGATAGTTTAGATTATTTTGTAGGGGAACAAACATGGAACTTTGCAGATTTTCAAACAAAATTTGGAATATTTAGAGTTCAAGGAAATAAAAAAGGTGTATTTACAAGAGAAAGAGCACCAAAATTAGTAGCCCATCACTTAAGAAAAAGATGGAATAATATACCTGAATTTAATTATAAGTTAAAATAATAGGAGGATAAAATGGAAGAAATAAAATACAACAAAGCCGAAATATGGCAAATAGCTTTATTTTCATTAAATAACACTGCAACTAATATATTTTTTGCGTTGACATTTTACTTAGGATATTTTGCAACAGGATTTATGGGAGTTGCAACAGTATTAATATCAAATGTATTAACAGCAATGAGAATTTTTGATGGTATTACAGATCCATTAATAGGATATTTAATAGATAAAACTAATGGTAAATTTGGTAAATTTAGACCATATATGATTATAGGTAATGTAATTATGGCAGTTACTATGACATTAATATACATAGTTACACCTACATTACCAGAATCAGTAAGATTTCCATTTTTCTTGGTAGTTTACATAATATATATTCTTGGATATACATGTCAAACAGCAGTAACTAAGGCAGGTCAAGCTTGTATTACTAATGACCCTAAACAAAGACCTTTATTTTCAAGTTTTGAGGGTGGATATACATTAGTATTTCTTTCATTGATTTTACCTACTTATGTAAATGGGTATTTATTACCTAAATATAATAGTGCATTTACTTTAAATTTATTTAGAGAATTTGTATTTACATTTATGTTTGCAAGTGCAGTATTAACAATATTATCATTTATAGGTATATATAAAAAGGATAGAATGGAATTTTTTGGTTCAGGTGAAGTTAAGTCAGAAATTAAATTTAGAGATTATGTTGATATTATAAAAAATAATAGAGCTATACAAACTTTAATAGTGGCAGCTTCAACAGATAAAATAGCATTAACTACAGCTGGAAATGCAGCAGTAGGTATAATGATTTATGGTATTATTATGGGAGATAATACTTTACAATCTAAACTTGCATTAATTACTATAATACCAGCATTTGTACTTTTACAATATTTTGCTCAGTATTCAAGAAGACTTGGAATCAGAAAAGGTATGATAACTACTGCTTGGGGAGCAATTATGACTTATACATTATTATTCCTATTATTCCAGTTTGGAGATCCTACAAAAATTAGTGCAAATAACTTATTTGGATTTGAAACTTTAGCGTTCATTATCTTATGGTGTATAGGTAGAGGATTTGTAGGAGCAAGTGGAGGATTAACTATTAATGCTATAGCAGATTGTGCAGATTATGAAACATATAGAACAGGAAAATATGTACCTGGTATGATGGGAACATTATTCTCATTTGTAGATAAAATCATATCATCTGTTTCAACAACTGTAATAGGAGTTGTAATTGCTATGATAGGATATACAAATGGATTCCCTAAAATAGGAGATCCTAATACTCCACAATTATTTTATGCAGCTATGTTCTTATTCTTAGGAATGCCTATACTTGGGTGGCTAGCATCAGTTATTGCATTAAAGTTCTATCCATTAACAGCTGAAAAGATGCAAGAGATACAAAAACATATAAGTGATTTAAAACAATCTAAATAGTAAACGTTGTACTTTTTTGTTGACAATTTCTATAATAAGTTATAATATTGGTATATAAATATTAGTAAGGAAAGATTGTGTAAATTTATGGACGAAAAAGTAACGATTAAAACTATAGCTAAGATTGCAGAAGTATCAACAAAAACAGTATCAAAAGTAATAAATAATCAAAGTGGAGTAAAACTTTCAACAAGAAATAAGGTTTTAGATATCATGAAAGAATATAATTATAGTATAAACTACAATGCTAAAAGATTATCTGAGAGTAAATCAAGAAATATAGCATTGGTTGCTAATATATCTAAAAAACATCCACTTAATAAAAACTATATTATTATGCAATATATTTTAGAAATAATAAAAGATTATGAGGTTATAGTATATAACTCTGTAAAAGATTTACAAGAAAATCCATATGGTGGAATATCAAAAGGTTATTATGATGGAATAATATTATTAAATCCTAAATATATTGAAGATATAGAATATGTTAAAAAAAGTAATTTACCTTTTGTAATTTCAGGGATATATGGTAACTACAGTTATGTAGGTACAGATCAATTTCAAAGTGGTATTATTGCAACAGAACATTTGATAGAACAAAATTGTAAAAATATACTCTTTTTATTAGATAATAAAAAGAGTTTTACAGCAATTAAGAAGATACAAGGATATAAAGAAGCATTGAAAACGAATGGTATTAAATATTTTGAAGAAAATGTTATAGATGGTTTTTCTTCTCCTGAAAGTGTAGAACAATACATTTCAAACTTATATATTAAAAATAAATTGCCAGATGCAATATTACTAGATTCAGATTATCCAGTATTTGGAGCATTAAGGGCCTTTACTAAATTAGGTATTAAATGTCCAGAAGATATTAAAGTATTAACCTTTGGAGATACCTTTATATGTTCTGCACTTACACCATCTATAACGGCAATAAAACAAAATTTTGAATTAATTGCTAAAAAACTATTAGAAATATTAATAGATAAAATAGAAAATGAAAATAAAATAGATAAAAGCTTTGAAATTGCATCAGAGTTAATAGTTAGAGAATCTACAAAAAAATAGAAAGGATAACATAAAATGAGCTTTATAAATCATAATTTTATGTTACATAATGACATATCAAAAAAGCTATATAACATTGCAAAGGATAAAAAGATAATAGATTATCATTGTCATTTAGATCCTAAATTAATAGCTGAAGATAAAGAATTTGAAGATATTACAGAAATTTGGTTATTAGGCGACCACTATAAATGGAGAGCCATGAGAGCAAATGGAGTAAATGAAAATAATATTACTGGTAATGTGAGTAATAAGGAAAAGTTTAAAGCATGGGCATATACTTTAGAAAATACAGTAGGTAATCCTTTATTTCATTGGTCAGCTATGGAATTGAAAAAATATTTTAATATAGATGATTTGTTGAATAAAGAAAATTGGGAAGAAATATGGGAAAAATCAAATAAGGTAATTAAGGAAAAAAAATTAAGTCCTAAAAAATTAATAGAAATGTCAAATGTAGAATATGTTTGTACAACAGATGGTCCACTTGATGATTTAAGATATCATGATGAAATTAAAAAAGATATTAATTTTAATGTTAGGGTAGAACCTGGATTTAGACCTGATATGTTTTTTAATATATATAGCGATAACTTTTTATCATTAGTTAATAAACTTTCTGAAATTACAGGAAAAAATATTAGTACATATAGAGAATATATTGAAGCTATGTATGAAAGAATAAAATATTTTAATGATAAGGGTTGTACTGTATCTGACCATGGAATATCTAAATTAGAATTTAGTAAATATAGTGAAGAAGAAGTAAAAGAAATATTTAATAAGATATTAAATAGAGAAAATATTACTAATGATGAGTATAAAAAATATTTAACATCATTTTTAGTAGACTTATCTAAGAAATATAAGGAATATGGGTGGGTAATGCAGCTTCATTTTGGTGCAATTAGAAATAATGATGCAACATTACTTGACACTATAGGATTTGATGCAGGTTCTGATTCAATAATGGATCAAGGAAATGTTGCAGAAAATCTAAACCTTTTAATTTCATTGATGAAAGCAAATGGGACATTACCTAAATTTATAGTATATAACTTAGATCCTAGTCAAAATAACATGGTAGCATGTAGTTTAGCTAATTTTAGTTCAAATCTTCCAAAAGGATATTTACAATATGGTTCAGGTTGGTGGTTTAATGATACTAAAGAGGGTATGTTAAGACAACTTAAATCACTAGCAGACCAAGGATTATTAATGAATTTTGTGGGAATGTTGACAGATTCAAGAAGTTTTGTTTCATATATTAGACATGACTATTTTAGAAGAATACTTTGTGAATTTATTGGTGATTTAGTAATTAAGGGTGAAATACCTAATGATGATAGGTTACTTACAAAATTAATAGAAAATATTTCATATAGAAACGCTTTAGAGTATTTTGGATTGGAGTAAGAAATGAAAATGACATTTAGATGGTATGGGAAAGATGATCCTGTAACACTAAAAAATATCAGACAAATACCGGGAATGACAGGTGTAGTTACAGCAGTATACACTGTTCAAGTAGGTGAAATTTGGCCTATGGAGGATTTAATAGAATTAAAAGAAATGGTAAATAGTCATAATCTTGATATGGAAGTTATTGAAAGTATTCCTGTTCATGAGGATATTAAGTTAAGAAGAGGGAAATATCAAGAATATATAGAAAATTACAAAGAAAATATTAGAAGATGTGCAAAAGTTGGAGTTAAAACTATTTGCTATAACTTCATGCCAGTATTTGACTGGACTAGAAGTCAATTAGATAAGGTTTTACATGATGGTTCAAAAGCATTGGTTTACTATAAATCACAAATAGAAAAACTTGACCCAACAAAACTTGCACTTCCTGGTTGGGATTCATCATATAGTCCTGAGCAAGTGAAAGAATTAATAGAAGCATATCAAAAATTAGGTGAAGAGGAATTATGGAGTAATTTAAAATTATTCTTAGATGAAATAATTCCTGTTGCAATTGAATGTGATATAGATATGGGTATACATCCAGATGATCCGCCTTGGCCAATATTTGGGATACCAAGAATAATTAAAAATGAAGCAGACTTAGATAGATTTTTATCTCTTTATGATGTTAAAAATAATGGGCTTACATTATGTTCAGGTTCTCTTGGTTGCAATGCTGAAAATGATTTTGTTGCGATGGTTAAAAAATATGCTGGAATGGGAAGAGTCCCTTTTGCACATTTGAGAAACGTTAAAATTTTAGAAGATGGAAGTTTTGAAGAATCAGCACATTTATCTAGTGAGGGTTCTCTTGATTTTGCAGAAATAGTTAAGGCATATTATGATGCAGGATTTACAGGATATGTAAGACCTGACCATGGTAGAGAAATATGGGGAGAAAAAGCAAAACCAGGATATGGACTTTATGATAGGGCTTTAGGGGCTACATATATTAATGGATTATGGGAAATGTGTAAAAAAATTAAAGGAGAATAAAAGTGTTAGAAAATAAAGTTGTAGTTATTACAGGGGCAGGTGGAATAATTTGTTCAGAAATGGCTAAGTTTTTATCAAATAAAGGGTGCAAAATTGCATTGCTTGATTTAAATTTTGAAATGGCTAAAAAAGTTTCAGATGAAATAAATGGAAGTGGTGGAAATTCCTTAGCTGTTAAGTGTAATGTGTTAGATATAGAAAGTATAAGAAAAGCAAAAGAAGAAGTTGATAAATACTTTGGAGGTTGTGATATATTAATTAATGGTGCAGGAGGAAATAGTCCTAAGGCAACAACAGAAAATGAATATCATGAATTAAATCTTCCAGATGAAACTAAAGATTTTTTTGCTTTAGAAAAAGAAGGTATAGAATTTGTATTTAACTTAAATATTCTAGGAACTATATTACCAACACAAATATTTGCTAAGGATATGATAGGAAGAAAAGGAGCTAATATTATTAATATTTCAAGTATGAATGCTTATACTCCTTTAACTAAAATACCTGCATATTCAGGAGCTAAATCTGCTGTAAGTAACTTTACACAATGGACAGCTGTATATTTTTCACATGTTGGATTAAGATGTAATGCTATTGCTCCAGGATTTTTAAGAACTATGCAAAATGAAAAATTACTGTTTGATGATAATGGAAATCCAACTAAGAGAACAGAAAAGATTTTAAATAGTACTCCTATGGGTAGATTTGTAAAACCAGAGGAATTAAATGGAGCTTTAGAATTTTTAGTTGATAGCGATAAATCAAGTGCTGTTACAGGTATATGTATACCAGTAGATTGTGGATTTTCAGCTTATTCAGGGGTATAGTTATGGACATATTAAAGAAAATTGGTGATGAAAAACTGGTAGCAGTAATAAGAGGCAAAGATGAAGAAGATGCTTATTTAATATCAAAGAAAGTTATAGAGGGTGGAATAAGGATAATAGAATTAACTTTTTCAACACCATTTGTAGAAAATACAATAGAGAGATTAAGTAAAGAGAATATATCTGGAGTATTAATAGGAGCAGGAACAGTACTAGATGATATTACAGCAAGGATAGCAATAATGAAAGGGGCAAGATTTATAGTATCTCCTCATTTAGATAAAGATATATCAAGAGTGTGTAATAGATATAAAGTACCATATTTACCTGGATGTGCAACAATAACAGAGATAGTAAAAGCATTAGAAAGTGGAGTAGACTTAGTAAAACTATTTCCGGGAGATATGTTAGGAGCAGGATTTATAAAAAACACAAAAGGACCATTGCCACATGCAAATATGATGCCCTCAGGAGGAGTAAGTATAGAGAATATGGATAAGTGGTTAGAGGTAGGAGCCTATGCTTTAGGCATAGGTAGTGCCTTAACAAAGCACATACCAACAAGAGGATATGAGAGTGTAAAAGAGGAAACTAAAAAGTTTGTAGATAAATACATGGAATTAAAGAAATAGAAGACTTAAGGGTCTTCTTTTTATTTGCCCCTAAATTCCTATAACATTTTTATTGACAAATAAATTTTTTTAATATATAATACAATTAGCACTCAATATGATAGAGTGCTAACAATAAAATTAAAGGAGATGAATATATATGAAAAATTTTACAAGAAAGGCTATGTTAGCAATAGAAAATGCAATAAAATTTGCAATGAACTTTAAAAATTCTAATGTTAAATTAGAACATTTAATGTTAGAGTTAGTTTCTAATGATGATACTACAATATCGGTATTAAATAAGGTGGGTGTAGATAGAAATGAATTACAACAAGATATATATTCTAAATTAAATTCTATGCCTAAAATGAGTGGTGGAGACGTGAGTTATTCTGGAGAATTTTCTACTATGTTAAATGATGCCTCTAATATGGCAAGTAATGGTGGACATGAATATATCTCAGTAATTTTCTTATTAAAAGCTATATTAAAAATAAATAACTTTGGATTAGATGTAAAAAAAGTTAATGAAATACTTGATAATATGATGGAGGGAAGAAAAGTAAATAGTGATGGTTTTGAGGAAAGTTTAGAATCTTTAGAAAAATATGGTAGAGATTTAGTTAAATTAGCTTCTCAAGGAAAACTTGATCCTGTTATAGGGAGAGATAATGAAATTAGAAGACTTATACAAATATTATCGAGAAGAAATAAGAATAATCCTATGATAATAGGAGAACCTGGAGTAGGTAAAACAGCTCTAGTTGAGGGATTATCTCAAAGAATATTTAGTGGAGATGTACCTGATAATTTAAAGGATAAAACAGTATTTTCCTTAGATATGGGAGCATTGATTGCTGGAGCTAAATATCAAGGTGAGTTTGAGGAAAGATTAAAAGGTGTAGTAGACACTTTAGAAAAAAATGAGGGTAAAATTATACTATTTATAGATGAAATACATAATATTGTAGGTGCTGGTGGAAATAATGGGGCTATGAATGCTTCTAATTTATTAAAACCTATGCTTGCAAGGGGAGAAATAGAAGTTATAGGAGCAACAACTTTAGCAGAATATAGAAAATATATAGAAAAAGATGCTGCACTTGAGAGAAGATTTCAACCTATACAAGTATTTGAACCTACTGTTGAGGATACTATTTCTATACTTAGAGGACTTAAGGAAAAATTTGAAAAGTATCATGGTATAAGAATATCTGATAATGCTATAGTTGCAGCATCTACTATGTCAGATAGATATATACAAGATAGATTTTTACCTGATAAAGCTATAGATTTAATAGATGAGGCGTGTGCAAAGGTGAAAACAGAAATTAATTCAGTTCCTGTAGAACTTGATGAGATTAATAGAAAATATGCACAACTTGAAATAGAAAGAGAAGCATTAAAAAAAGAAGAAGATGATATTTCTGTTAAAAGATTAAAAGATATTATTAAAGAAATAGAAGAATTAGGAGAAGAAAAAAGAGTTTTAACTTTAAATTGGAATGCAGAAAAAGAAAATGTTATAGAACTTAAGAAGTTAAAACAAGAATTAGATGATGCTAAGATTAAGTTAGAGGAAACTAAAAGAATGGCAGATTATGCTAAGGCAGCAGAATATGAATATGGGATTATTCCTGAAATAGAAAGAAAATTAAATGAAATTAGAGAAAAATCAGAAAAAAATTCTCTTGTTTCACAAATTATTGGAAAAGAACAAATAGCTGAAATTATTGGTAAATGGACAGGTATACCTGTGGGTAAACTTGTTCAAAGTGAAAATGAAAAAATACTTTTACTTGAAGAACATATGAAAAAATCAATTATTGGACAAGATAAAGCTATTTTAGCTGTTTCAGATACTATACTTAGATCACGTGCAGGTTTAAAAGATGTTAATAGACCTATAGGTTCTTTCATATTCTTAGGGCCTACAGGTGTTGGTAAAACATATTTAACTAAAAAACTTGCTCAAAATCTATTTGATGATGAAAATGCGATAATTAGAATAGATATGAGTGAATATATGGAAAAACATTCAGTCGCTAGGCTGATAGGAGCACCTCCTGGTTATGTTGGATATGAAGAGGGTGGACAATTAACTGAAAAGGTTAGAAGAAAACCTTATTCAGTAATATTATTAGATGAAATAGAAAAAGCACATTCTGATGTATTTAATGTATTGCTTCAAGTTTTAGATGATGGAAGACTAACTGATGGTAAAGGAAGACTTGTAGATTTTAAAAATACTATAATCATTATGACATCAAATATAGGGAGCCATTTTATACTTGAGGGTAAAAATGAGCTTGTAATGGAAGAATTGAAAGCTAGATTTAAGCCTGAATTTTTAAATAGGGTAGATGAGATTATTACATTTAATTCTTTAGGAGAAACTGCAATTAAGAGTATTGTTAGATTAGAATTAGAAAAAATGAATAATAAGCTTAAGGATAGAATGATAAATATAGTTTATGGAGAAGATGTAATAGATTATGTGTTTAAAAATGCTTATGATGAAAATTATGGAGCAAGAGCTATAAAAAGATTTATACAAAAACAAATAGAAACAGATTTATCTAAATTAATATTAAAAGAAAATATGAATGGTAATGTTGATATAGTTATTAATGTAATTGAAGATAAATTGGTATTTAAAAGACTTGACTTAATTAAGTAAATGATGTATACTAGCACTATAACACAAGGAGTGCTAACAGGAGGTGAAGTATATGAATGAGAGAGAAAGAGAAATCTTTAGTATGATTATAAATCACTATTTAAGTTGTGGAGAATCAGTTGGTTCAAGAACTTTAGAGAAGAAATATAATATAGGGGTTTCATCGGCTACTATTAGAAATGTTATGTCTGATCTTGAGGAAATGGGACTAATTACTAAGACACATACTTCATCTGGGCGTATACCAACTTTAGATGGATATAGAAAGTATATAGATGAGTTACTTCAAGTAAGTGAGGTTGATAAGGAAACTAAAGAACAAATATATTTACATTATCAAAAAAGGATAAATAAGACAGATATAATATTTAAGGAAACCGTTAAACTTTTATCTGAATTATCTGGAGCTGTTGCAATAGCAATAGAACCATCATCAGATGAGGAAAGTATTAAAAAAATACAGTTTATTAGAATTACTGAAAAAGAAGTATTTGTTGTAGTAGTGATGAAAAATAATATTATAAAAACATCTACTTTACTTATGAATACATATGTAACAGAAGAAAATGTAAATAATTTAAATTCATATATATCTGATTTGATGAATACTACTCACAAAAGATTTACCTTAAAGGATATGGAAAGATTTTTAAAAAACATTAGTAGCAATGACTTTAGATTTGAAGAAAAAAGAATATTTGAGAATAATAAGGTCTTTGTAGATGGTGCAGAAAATTTTCTTTCAAGAGAGGACATACCTATTGAAAAGGTTATAGACAATATTAAAATGATAAATAATGAAAATGAAATGAATGCTTTATTTAAACATTTAATATCTAAGGTTGAGTATGATTTAGAAAGTAATATTGTTTTTGGAAGTGATTTAGATATAAAAGGGTTTGAAGAATCCGTCTTTATATTTAAATGTTATGAATTTGGAGAAGATAAAGGAGTTTTAGCAATTATTGCTCAAACTAGAATAGATTATTCAAAAACAGTAGCTTTACTTGATTTAGTAATAGATATGTTAAAGAAAATGTTAAATCAAAATTATGAAAATAAATTTATAGGTTATAAAGATTAGGAGATGAAATGTCAGAAGAAATTAGAGAAGAGGAATTAAAAGAACAAGAAAATAAAGAAAACATTGAAGAAACTGATGTAATAATAGAAAAACTCAATGCTGAATTAGAGGACTATAAAAAAGCATATACATTAAAACTTGCAGAATTTCAAAATTTTTCTAAAAGAAAAGAAAAAGAATTACAAGAGTATAAAGAATATGCTTCAAAAGATATAATATTAAAAGTTTTAGAAAACTTGGATAATTTAGAAAGAGGAATAGAAGCTTCTCGTTCTACACAAGACTATAATAAACTTGTAGAGGGACTAGAAATGACTATTAAGAATTTTTCTGAAATGCTAACTAATGAGGGAGTTACAGAAATAGAAGCATTAGAAAAAGAATATAATCCTTATGAGCAACATGCAGTTCAAGTTATGAGTAATGGAGAAAAAGCTAATAATGAAGTATTAATGGTACTTCAAAAAGGATATAAGCTTAAAGGTAGAGTAATAAGACCTGCTATGGTAGTAATAAATAAAATTGAAGAAACAAAGAATGATGAAGAAATAAACAAAAATGAAGAATAAAAAGAAAAAATAGAATTTTAGGAGGAAAATAGAATGAGTAAAATAATAGGAATAGATTTAGGAACAACAAATTCATGTGTATCAGTTATGGAGGGTGGAACATTTACAATAATACCAAATGCAGAGGGAGAAAGAACTACTCCATCAGTGGTATCAATTGAATCTAATGGTGAAATTATAGTAGGATCTACTGCTAAAAGAAAAGCTATAACAGAACCTAAACAAACAGTAATTTCAATTAAAACACACATGGGATCAGATTATAAAGTAGATATTCATGGAAAAAATTATACTCCACAAGAAATATCTGCTATGATATTAAAAAAATTAAAAAAAGATGCTGAAAGCTATTTAGGAGAAACAGTTAAAGAGGCTGTAATTACAGTTCCAGCATACTTTACTGATGCACAAAGACAAGCTACTAAAGATGCTGGAGAAATTGCAGGATTAGAAGTTAAAAGAATAATAAATGAACCAACTGCTGCAGCACTTGCATACGGAATGGATAAAGAAAAAGAAGAAAAAATATTAGTATTTGACTTAGGTGGAGGAACATTTGATGTTTCAGTACTTGAAGTTGGGTCAGGACTTGTAGAAGTTAAAGCAACAGCTGGAAATAACCATTTAGGTGGAGATGATTTTGATACTGCTATTATAAACTGGCTTGCTGATGAATTTAAAAAAGAAACAGGAATTGATTTAAGAAATGAGCCACAAGCTTATCAAAGACTTAAAGATGCAGCTGAAGATGCTAAGAAAAAATTATCTTCTACTTTAGAAACAACTATTTCTTTACCATTTATAGCTATGGATGCTACTGGTCCTAAGAACTTAGAAAAGAAATTAACTAGAGCAGCATTTAACGAATTAACTAAACATTTAGTAGAAAAAACTAAAGAACCAGTAAAACAAGCT
Source organism: Streptobacillus ratti (assembly GCF_001891165.1). NCBI lineage: Bacteria > Fusobacteriati > Fusobacteriota > Fusobacteriia > Fusobacteriales > Leptotrichiaceae > Streptobacillus > Streptobacillus ratti. The sequence continues at coordinate 24,104 of NZ_LKKW01000007.1, forward strand.
TTATTAGATGCTGGATATACAGTTAGAGATATAGAACAAGTACTATTAGTTGGAGGTTCAACAAGAATACCAGCAGTTCAAGAATGGGTTAAAGAATACTTTGGTAAAGAACCTAATAGATCTATAAACCCAGATGAAGTAGTTTCTGTTGGAGCTGCAATTCAAGGTGGAGTATTATCTGGAAATGTTAAAGATGTTCTATTATTAGATGTTACACCTTTATCTCTAGGAATAGAAACTATGGGTGGAGTATTTACTAAGATGATAGAAAGAAATACAACTATACCTACTAAAAAATCTCAAGTATACTCAACAGCAGTAGATAATCAAACAGCAGTTACTATACATGTATTACAAGGGGAAAGAGCACAAGCTTCTCAAAACCATACTTTAGGACAATTTAATTTAGAGGGAATACCAGCAGCACCACGTGGTATACCTCAAATAGAAGTTATATTTGATATAGATTCTAATGGTATAGTACATGTTACAGCTAAAGATTTAGGAACAGGTAAAGAAAATCAAGTTACAATTTCAGGGTCATCTAACTTAAGTAAAGATGATGTAGAAAGAATGAAAAAAGAAGCTGAAGCAAATGAAGAAGCAGATAATAAATTTAGAGAATTAATTGAAGCAAGAAATATGGCTGACCATTTAATAATATCTACAGAAAAAACTATAAAAGAAAATGAAGATAAATTAGAGGGTAATGAAAAAGAAAATATTGAAAAAGCTATAGAAGAACTTAAAAAAGTTAAAGATAGTGAAAATATTGAAGAAATTAGAGCAGGAATAGAGGGACTATCAAAAGCAAGTGAAGCATTTGCTATGAGAATATATCAAGCAGCACAAGCATCTCAAGCACAAACTGCTTCTGAAAACACAAGTAATAATGAAGATGTAGTAGAAGCAGAAGAAGTAAAATAGGTCTATGACCTATTTTCTTCGTGTATGTAAGGAGGAAATTGTGATAGTACTAAAAAAAGGTTTAATAGAACTAAAAATAGAGGAATTTGGAGCAGAAATAAAATCATTTACTATAAATCAAGAAGAATTTTTTTGGAATAGAAAAGAATTTTGGGCTAAAACGTCTCCTATTTTATTCCCTTTTGTAGGGGGCTTAAGAGATGGAACTTATGAATATAAAGGGGAAGAATATACGGTTTTAACTAAACATGGTTTTGCAAGAGATAATATATTTGAAATAGTGGAGCAAGATGAAAATTTTGTTAAACTTGGATATTATTCTAATGATGAAAGTGTAAAAAAATATCCTTTTGACTTTGAACTATATTTAACATATAGGTTAATAGAAAATGGTTTTACTTTAGAATATTCTGTAAAAAATAGAAAAGATGATGAAATGTATTTTTCTATAGGAGCACACCCTGCTTTTATTATCAATGAAAATTATGAAAAAGATGCTTATTTAGAATTTGAAAAAGAAGAAAAATGTCTTAAATATAAATTGGATGAAACAGGATTTTTTAGAAAAGATAGAGTAGAATTTAATTTAATAGATAATAGGATAATAAATATTACAGAAGATAATTTTAAAGAAGATGCTATAGCATTTAAAAATACTAATTCCTCATCAGTTTATCTTAAATCAAGAAGTACTAGCAAAGAAGTAAAAGTAACATTTGAAAATTTTCCATATATAGCTTTCTGGAAAATGTCTAATGCACCATTTATTTGTATTGAGCCATGGTTTGGTATTACAGATATTGTTGGAGCAAGTAAGGACATTACATTAAAAGAGGGAATACAAAGATTAGCTCCTAAGGGAGAATTTAGAGCTAAATTAGTATTTGAATTTAAGAGAGGTAACTAATGAAAAAAGACTATTATGAATTACTTGGTGTTGATAAAAATGCAAGTGAAGCAGATATAAAAAAGGCATTTAGAAAATCAGCCATGAAATATCATCCTGATAGAATGGCAAATGCTGATGAAAAAGAAAAAAAAGAAGCAGAAGAGAAATTTAAAGAATTAAATGAAGCATATCAAATTCTTTCAGATCCAGAAAAAAAACAACTATATGATCAATATGGTCATGCTGCATTTGAACAAGGTGCAGGAGGTTTTGGTGGACAAGGCTTTGAGGGATTTGACTTTAGTGATATATTCTCAAACTTTTTCGGAGGTGGAGGAGGATTTGATTTTGGAGGCTTTGGTGGAGGAAATGGCTTTAATCAAAGAAGAAAACAAGGTCAAGATCTTTTATACACTTTAGATTTAAGTTTGGAAGAAATAGCTGATGGAGTTGAAAAAGAAATAGAATACAGTAGAACAGGTAAATGTTCTAGTTGTAGTGGTACTGGTGCTAAGGATTCTAAAACTAAGCAATGTAGCACATGTAATGGTAGAGGTTATGTAACAAAAACACAAAGAACAATATTTGGTATGAGTAATGTTAGAGCTGAATGTTCTAGTTGTCATGGAGTAGGAGAAATACCAGAACATAAATGTAATGTTTGTCATGGAGAGGGAAATAAGAGAGAGCAAGTAAAGAAAAAAATTAAAATACCTGCTGGTATAGAATCTGGACAAAGATTAGTTATTAGAGATGGTGGAAACTATGATGGTCCTGGTAGTGATTTTGGAGATTTATACTTACAAATTAGAGAAAAAAGACATGAATTATTCCAAAGAGATGGATATGACATATATTGTAAAGTACCTATTAGTTTCTTAACTGCTACTTTAGGTGGAGAGTTAGAAGTTCCAACATTAAGAGGTAAAACTAAGATTAAAATAGCTGAGGGGACACAAAATTCAACTAAGATGAGAATAAGAGATGCTGGTATAAAACATAATGGATATAAAGGTTCACAAATTATTGAAATTACTGTAGAAGTACCTAAAAATCTTAATAGTAAACAAAAAGAGAAGTTAAAAGAGTTTTATGGAACAATAGGTGTAGAAAATGAAGAAAAAACTGCTTCATTTTTTGATAAGATAAAAGAATTTTTTAAAGATTAGTTAGAATGATTAGGTCATAAAAAATAGAATTTAAAAAAGAGAGAATTCATATAATTTCAGAAATTCTCTCTATTTTTATTTTATTACATAACAACTTATAAACTACAACTTTTATAGAAACCCAGTTTCTATTTATCTGTAGATATAACTCTTGTTATTAATGATAATATTAAACCACCTAAAATAGCAAGGGCTAATAGTATTAATAGTTTGTATAATGCACTATAACCATGACTTAATTCATTGTAAATATGTAAAACAATAACAATTTCAATAGAAAAAAGTACAATTGTTACATTTTCTTCTGTAAATTTTTTTATTAATTTTAATATTAATAATTCAGCTAAACCGAATAAAATACCAATTGCTAATATTATTAGTATTTTGTGTACAATGTCGTATCCATGACTAAATTTATAGTTAATAATAGTATTAGATAATGTTATACCAACAACTCCTATTATAGAGAGTATAATGTTTAAAAAATTATATTTTTTTATATTCATCCTACATAAACTCCTTCCTTTATTATTTGAGTTGAATAAAGTGGTTACTTATTCTTTCTGAGATAATTATAACTCATAAAATTATAGGTGTCAAAAGTTCTTTTTTTATTTTTAAAATTTAATAGATAATCTATCACAATAACAAATATTGTACACCTCTTTTCTTACTAAAAAATGTTTTTTATGCTATACTATTATAATGGAGGTACAATGAATAAAATACTTAAATTTGAAGAAATTGATAGACTAGCAGATAAGATTAGTGAAAAAATTTTAAAAGATAATAAATTTAAATCAATAGCTTTAATAGGGGATTTAGGAGTAGGTAAAACTCATATTTCAAAAAGAATATGTAAAAATTTAGGTGTTGTGGAAAATGTTAAAAGTCCTACATTTACTTACCTTTTAGAATATGATTTAGGAGATAGAACTATAGTACATTTTGACCTTTATAGATTATCAAATATAGATGAGCTATATGAAATAGGATATGAGGACTATATATTAGATGGTAATATATTTTTAATAGAATGGGCTAATAATGTACCTGAAGCAATACCAAGTAATACTTTATACATAGAATTAAAACATAATGATGAAACCACTAGATTTGTTTCATTATATGAAATTAAGAAAGGAGAAGTTAAATATGTCGACATTGATAATTACAACTTCAACTAAACTTGCCTCTCTTTCAATTTATGATAATGGAAATATGTTAGGGAATATTAATGTTAATGTAAAAAGAACACATTCAAGCTATATTATAGATCAAATTTCCTCTTTATTATCTTGGACAGGAACTAAAATAGAAAATATACAAAATGTATTAGTATCTATAGGACCAGGGTCATTTACTGGTGTTAGAATAGCTATTTCAGTTGTTAAGGGAATGTTTGTAGGTAGAGATGTTAAAATATATGAAGTTAATGAATTAGATGCCCTAGGATATCAAGGAAATAAGATATACACAGACAAGTTGATAGCTATGATAGATTCAAATAATGAAAAAATATATTATGGTAAATATGAAAATGGTAAAAGAGTTGATAAACTTTTAGTTGGAAAATTAGATGATGTCATATCTTTAGTTAAAAATGAGGGATATAATTTAATAGGAGATGCCGTAATATCATATGGAGAAAAAATAAAGGAAAATGGAATAAATATATTAGTTCCAGATGTGTTTTTAAGAATAAACTCTAGTATATTCTATGCAATGTTTAAAGAGGATTTACTAAAAGAGGTAGACTTATTTAATTTAGTGCCTGATTATTTAGAAAAATCACAGGCAGAAAAGGAGAAAAATGGGAATATCTGATTTATTAATTAAACCTAAAAAAGGATTTTTTACGAAACTTAAAGATTTTTTTGTTGGTGAAGCTATTACTGATGATATGTATGAGGAATTAGAAGAACTTTTAATACAGTCTGATTTAGGAATGAAAATGACTATGGAGATAGTTGAAACATTAGAAAAAAATGTAAGAAATAAGGGGATTAAAAGTAAGGAATTAATGTATGAGGAACTAAAATTATTACTTTCAGAAAAGTTGGAAGTATTTGAGGATAATAGCTTAAATATACAAAAAGGAAGATTAAATGTAATTTTAGTTATAGGTGTAAATGGAGTAGGAAAAACTACATCTATAGGAAAAATTGCTATGAAGTTAAAAAAAGAGGGGAAATCTGTAATAATAGGTGCAGCAGATACTTTTAGGGCAGCAGCTATAGAACAGGTTGAAATGTGGGGACAAAGAGCAGGAATAGAAGTAATTAAACAAAAACATGGTTCAGATCCAGCAGCTGTAGTATTTGATACAATAAACACTGCTAAATCTAAAAATGTTGATGTAGCAATAATAGATACAGCTGGAAGATTACATAATAAAGTAGATTTAATGAAAGAATTAGAAAAAATAGATAAAATTATTAAACAAAATGTTGAAGAATATGAGTCATTAATAGTAATTGATTCTACTACAGGACAAAATGGTTTAGAACAGGCTAGAATATTTAATAGTATTTCTAATATTACAGGTATAATACTTACAAAATTTGATGGTACAGCTAAAGGTGGAATAATATTTTCTATAATTTCAGAACTTAATAAACCAGTTAAATTTTTAGGAGTTGGAGAGGGAGTAGAAGATTTAAGAGTTTTTGATTCTAAAGAATTTATTAGTGAAATGTTTAATTGATAGTTTTACTTGAATTTTAATTTATTTATGTTAAAATAAAAATGGAGTTAAAAAAAATGAGGAGATGAATAAAATGTCAAATTTAATTGAACAAATTAAAGAGAAAGAAAAAGAGCATAAAAAAACAGTAGTTTTACCAGAAGCTGAAGATGAAAGAGTATTAAGAGCTGCTGAACAAATAACTAAAGAGGGTTTTGCTAATATCATATTAGTTGGTAAAGATTACCAAGTAAGAGAACATGCTGCAAAAATAGGTGTAGATTTAAGTGGTGTACAAATTATTGATCCTATGTCTTTTGAAAAGACACCTGAATTTATTAGACAATTTGTACATTTAAGATCTAAAAAAGGAATGAAAGAAGAACAAGCACGTGAAATAATTCAAAATGATGTAAGATTTTTTGGAGCTATGCTTGTTAGAAACTGTGTAGCAGATGGTATGGTTGCTGGTTCTAATTCACCAACATCTAATGTATTAAGAGCTGCAATACAAGTAATAGGTCCTAAAAAAGGTCTAAAAACAATTTCAAGCTCATTTATTATGCAAACAAAAACTAAAGAATTTGGAGTAGATGGAACATTGCTATTTTCAGATTGTGGAGTACTTCCAAATCCAACTGCTCAACAAATTGCAGATATAGCAATATCAGCTGTTGAAAAATCAAGATTAATAACTAAATTTACTGACCCTAAAGTAGCACTTTTAACTTATTCAACTAAAGGTTCTGCTGAGGGAGAACAAGTAACTAAAATGAGAGAGGCATATAAGATACTGGAAGAAAGAGGAGTAGACTTTGAATTTGATGGAGAATTACAATTAGATGCTGCTATAGTTCCAGCCGTTGCAGAACAAAAAGTTAAAGATTCTAATGTTGCAGGTAAAGCAAATATATTAGTATTCCCTGATTTATGTTCAGGAAATATAGGGTATAAATTAGTTCAAAGATTTGCAAAAGCAAAAGCTTTAGGACCTTTAATTCAAGGACTTGCAAGACCTGTACATGATTTATCAAGAGGATGTAATGTAGAAGATATAGTTGATGTAGTTGCAATAACATGTGCAGAATGTGCAGTATTTTGTGAAATTTTAACATTATAATAGGAGGAAAAATGAAAGTATTAGTAATAAATAGTGGAAGCTCGTCTTTAAAGTTTGAATTAATAAATACAATAGATAATAATACTTTAATCAAAGGTATTTGTGAAAGAATAGGGATTTCAAATTCAATATTTACTTTAAAAAATTTAATTACAGGAATTAAAATAGAAGAAAGACCAGAAGAAATGCCTAATCATAAAATGGCTATAGATTTAGTATTAAAAGAATTAGTAGGAGAAAACGGAGTATTAAAATCTATAGATGAGATTGATGCTATAGGTCATAGAGTAGTTCATGGTGGAGAATACTTTAATGATTCAGTTTTAGTAGATGAAGAAGTAATAAAAAAATTAGAAAATATTTCAGAATTAGCACCATTACATAATCCAGCTAATGTTATGGGAATTAAGGTAATGAGAGAATTATTACCTGGTAAACCTAATGTTGCAGTATTTGATACAGCTTTCCATCAAACTATGGAAAAACATGTATATACTTACCCATTACCACTTGAAGATTATGAGGAATTAAAAGTTAGAAAATATGGTTTCCATGGAACTAGTCATAAATATGTTTCAGGTGTTGCAAAAGAAATGTTAGGTAAAGATGAATCTAAAATTATTGTGTGTCATTTAGGAAATGGAGCCTCAATATCAGCAGTTAAAAATGGTAAAGTAGTAGATACTTCTATGGGTCTTACTCCACTTGCAGGTATAATGATGGGAACTCGTTGTGGAGATATAGATCCAGCAGCAGTTTTATACATCATGGAAAAAAGAGGATTAACACCTAAAGAAATAGATACTAGAATGAATAAAAAATCAGGATTTTTAGGAATTTTTGGAGAAAGTTCAGACTTTAGAGATATACAAAAAGGTGTAGAATCAGGTAAAGAAAGAGCTAAACTTGCATATGACATGTTCTGCTATAGAGTAAAGAGCTATATAGGTTCTTATGCAGTTGCTATGGGTGGAGTAGATGCTATAGCATTTACTGGAGGAATAGGAGAAAATGCAGCCTATGCACGTCAAGGAATATGTGATGGTTTAGAGTTTTTAGGAGTAGAACTTGATAAAGTTAAGAATATGGAAAGAATTTCAGGAAATGTTGATTATTCTTTACCAACTTCAAAAGTTAAAGTATTTAAAATTGAAACAGCAGAAGAATTAATGATAGCAATGGATACATATAGATTATCAAAATAATATGATAATAATTAAGAGTATGTAATAAAATAAGAGGTGAAAAATACAAGTTGAGAAATAAATTATTAATATTGTCGATGATAAATCTATATAGTTTTGGAGCAGAGTATTATTTTAAATCAAATAATACATTTGAGCCTTATCATAATGGAAGTAGCATCTTGGTTAAAAGCACGATAGATGCAAATTTTGGAGCATCATTTAAAGAAAATGAAATATTTACTTTTTTAGGAGGTAAAGTAAAACCTAGTATTGAACATACAATAGATGGTTCTGGTAATTTAGGATTTAATTTTAAGAAAAAATTATCAGATAATATAGGTATAATATTAAATACAGGTTATGAATATAATGAGGGATATGAGGATAATATAAAGGAAATAATTAAACTAAGAGGAGAATGGGATAGTAGATTTGAAAAAGATAAAAAATTGTTAAAAGAATATTATCATACTCAAGGTTTAAGATTTAAAGGAAAAGAGAATTTATTACTTTCAAGTATAGTAAATTATGATGATGACAAAGTAAAGGGATATAGTGGAGTAATATATTCTTCAGAAGGATTTAATATATAAAAATTAAGGTTAGAAAGTTTCATAAAATTAGCCACTAAAAGATTAAATTATAATATAGAATTTGATTTAAATCATAAATTAAAGAAAGATAATAATCAAAATCAAAATAATTATGATAAAGGTGGAAGATTAAAAGGATCTATAAAAGTAAAAGGTAAAATAAATGATATAGAAACATATAATGAACTTGGAACTTATTTAACAACAATATTACCAGATAAAAAAGATTATTTAGTAATAAGTAAGAATGAATTAAATACTAAAAAAGGTAATATAGAGTATAAGGCTGGAATAAATGGTGAAGTAGCTTTAAAGGAAGTAGAAAATTCTAAAAATTTAAAAACACTATATAAACCAGAATTAGCTTTTGGTATAAAATATGATAAAGATAAATTATTATTAGAAAATAGTAATAAGGTAAAAGGAAGACTATATATAAAAGATTCAAAAATATATGAAGATGGATATGATAAATCTAAAAAAATAAATACAGATATAGCATCAGTTTATACTGATAATAAATTAGTATATAGATTTAATGACTTTGATATAAAAGGTATATCAAAATATAGAATATCGGCACATATGGAAAAAGACAAATATAGTGGATTAGAACACTTACTTTCAACAGGTGTAGGTATAGACTATAATAAAAATTATCTAAATGCAGAAATAAAGCATAGTTCAGATTTAAGATATGTATTTGGATATGTAGATAAAAAACCATTTTCAATAATAAATATATGGTCTGATAATAAAATAGAACATAAATTGAATGAAAAATTATATCTTAATGGTGAATTTAACTTAACTAGTTCAAATAGATTTAGAATATTAAATAGAAATTCTAAAGAAGATGAATTATTACTATTATTAGATGCTAAAGGAATTTTAAAGTATCATATAAATCCTAAACTTACATTTAATAATAAGTTAGAAATGAAAAATATTATCTTGTTTTCTTATTTTCCAGAAGAAACAGGTGTAGCTAATTCGGGAGCAGGGAATCAAAGTTCACAACCAAGCTCTGCAAAATCAAGTAAAAATGAAATTGCAGATAAATTAAAAATAGATTCACAATATATACTTAAGCTATATAATGAAAGTGAAATAATTTATAAAATAAAAGATAATATAGACATTAAAGGTAAATTATCTATAGGATATAGTCAATTAAAATCAGATAAATTATACAATAGCTTAAAAGATTTAAAAAGAGAACAAATAGATGAAAATGGAATAAGAGAATTTAGTTCTAAAGATATTAAGATTATAGATGAAGAAACTAAACGTTTTAATGATGAAAACTTTTTAATAGCTACAGGAATAGAAACAGAAATGAGATATATTGATGATAAATTATTAATAAAACCAAGTTTAGAGCTAGGTATAAATCATATGTTAAAAATTGATATATCAACTGAAGTTCCAGGACTTAATAATGTAAATACAGCAAATTCAACAACAGAATCATCGACTTCAACAACAGAAAAATCTGAAAAATCTGAAACAGCATCTAATAGTGATAGTATGAAGAATTCTAATTCAGGAAGTAATTCTGAACCAACAAGAAAAATACCAAGAAAAGTAGCTCGTTTCAGTATTGTATTTAAAAAAATTATCTTAAAAATGGGATTAAATTTAGAGTATAGATGGTAGTTTAATATTAAACTGTCATCTATATTTTTATATATTTAAAAAAATGAGAGTGTAATTTTGTAATACACTCCCTTTTATATACCTTATTTTCCAAACTCTTCTTTTAATTGATTACACCAATTTTCTATTCTTTCATCACTTAATTCAGGTTGATTTAGTTCATCAATTGCAAGACCAACGAATCTTCCATTTCTTATAGCTAATGAATCTGTAAAATCATATCCATCTGTATCAGTAAATCCAATGATTTTAGCATTAGATTTTTCAGCCTTTTTATAAAGTATTTCTATAGCATCTATAAATGAATCAGCAAATGATGCCTGATCTCCTGTTCCAAATAAAGCTATATATTTTCCACTTAAATCCATGTCATCGATTTCATCTACACATGCCATCCAATCATCTTGTAAATCTCCAAGACCCCAAGTTGGCGACCCTAAGATTAATAAATCATAATCACTAAATGTATCTATACCCTCTGATACTTCAATAACATCGACATCATCAAAATTATTTGAAATTCTATTAGCTATATCTTCAGTTGTACCAGTAGTAGTTCCAAAATAAATTCCCGTTTTCATTGTATCCTCCTTAAAAATATTCAATTATACTTTCATCAGTATATATAACTTGATTGTTTTTAGCTTCTTTTATCAATGCTAGCTTATTATTAATTGGTAAATATTCTAAGAATATTTTATCATAATTTAAATTACTTAGTAAATTTTTTTGTAATTTTAATATATTAGGTGGTAATTCAACCTCTTTTTTTATAACATATAATTTGCCTTTTGTATAGTTTTTATCACAAAAAAATATAGCTTTTTCATATTTTAATTTAAATATAGGCATTTCTATACTATTAAAATCAAAAATACAATTATCAATCTTATCTGAAATATCTACCCTATTTTTAAATTCAAAATAGTTTTTTAAATGAGGATTTTTAATAAAGTATTTATTCTTAGTATAGAAAATCATTTTCTTATTTTTATCAAAATAATATTTAATACCTATTGTTAAAAATAGAGAATAGAAAAATTTATCTTTTATCCTTATTTTTTCATTTTCAATAGAGTAAGAAATATTTTCTCTTGAAATAAATACAGACTTATTCTCTTTATAATACTTAGATAATATTTCTTTAGTAACATCATTGTATTCTTGAGCACCAAGAATATAGTTTTTAATATTTCTAAATTGGACTTTATCTTGATTAGAATAATTTAATATATTATAGTTTCTTTTTATCAGTATATGTACTATTTTGTGATTTTCTCTATTTTCAATGTTTTCAATTTTAATATCAAAATTAAAACCATAAAAATCACTTAAATTACATAATAAAGTAGATACATTTGAATCAAGTTTTGAAATAGATTTTTGACCTGACATAATAGAATATGAATTAAAACTTCTTTTAAGATATATTTTATCAAGTTCAATATCATCTAAATCTATAGTTGTGTAAAATACTGATTTCATAGGAAAAGAAGTATTATACATAGAATGATAATATTGGAATCTATCATCTTTTAATTTAGATTGTTTCATATCTTCTATCATTATACTAGGATAAAATCTATCTTTATATTCATTAGTTTCAAGTTTAAATACTACATCATAAAATATATGATTTTTTCTTAATTCTTTTAAATTATCTCCTCCATTAAACCAAATTGCATTTTTAACAGAAAATCCTTTTTGATCCATATCAAATTTTAAGTGTTGCTCATTACTTCCCACTGTTTTTGGGTTATGTATTATGCAATTTTCAGTCATTAGAAGAGGAGTAGGATTACCAAATCCAAATGGTTTTAATAAATTTAAACTTTGTATAAATTCATAGCTAATTTTTTGAGCAGGAATTTTCATATCTATTTTAATATTTTTAGTTAGTTTAATATTTTCTAATTGTTCTTTTGCATACTGTTCTATTTTTTCTTTAAAAATATTTAGATTTTCAAGTTTAATTGTAAATCCTGCTGCATTAGCATGACCACCAAATTTAATAAGAAGATTAGAAACGGATGATAAGGCTCTTGTAATATTAAATCCATCAACAGATCTACAAGAGGCTACAGCTATTCCCTCTTCTAAATTTTCTTCCATAATTATACATGGCTTATAATATGTTTCAAGAACTTTTGATGCCACTATTCCAATAATACCATGATGATAATTAGGAGAATGTGATATTAATATATATTTATCACTTAAATCCTTATTTTTCATTTCATCTAATACATTTTCAATAATTTCATCTTGTATTTTTCTTCTATCAAGATTATTTGAAATTAGATTATCTGCAAGTACATTTATTTCATTTTGATTATTACTGATTAATAATTTTACTCCTAGTTTTGCATCAGATAATCTACCAGCTGCATTAAATATAGGGGCGATTTTAAATGATATATCTCCTGTAGTAAGGTCCTTATCTTTTAATTCTAACTTATTTAGTATAGTTTTTAAACCAAGATTAGAACTATTTTTAAGTCTTTCTAAACCATATTTTACTATAATCCTATTTTCTTTTATTATAGGCATAATATCAGCTATAGTTCCAAGAGAAGCTATATCTAAATATGTATAAATTTCATCTTTCATATTAAGTCTTCTAAAAAGTTCATATGCTAAAAGAAATGCAACACCTACTCCAGCAATATTTGGAAATGAATATTCATTATCTAATCTTTTGGGATTAATACAAGCTAAGGCTCTTGGAAGTTTTTTATCACTAGGTAAATCATGATGGTCTGTTATTATGACTTGCATAGATAGTGAATTAATAAATTCAACATCATGATAAGAACTAATACCACAATCTACTGTTATAATAAGGTCTGTACCTTTATCTTTAATTTCTTGTATTGCCTCTTTATTTAAACCATAACCCTCATTTCTTAGGGGGATATAGTAGTCTACATTTTTTGCTCCAATTTTTTTAAATGCTAAATACAAAAGAGATGTAGAGGTAATACCATCTACATCATAATCACCATATATACATATATTTTTATTTTCTTTTATAGCATCTAATATATATGAAACAGCTAATCCTAAGTCCTTTAGTCTTAAAGGATCCTCAAGATTTTCAAGACTTGGATTAATAAAATTAACTACATCTTTTTCATCAACTATACCTCTGTTTGCTAATATATTAAGTATATTATTATCTATAGGTAAATCAAAGTTAGTTAATTTAGACTTAGTTTCAGAAAGTATCCATTTAGTTTGCATAAATACTCCTATTTAAGTAATTGTTGTATTGATGGTAATAAAAATGGAATAAATAGTACACCATCAAATGAATCAGTTGCTTTTCCTTTATTAAATATTAATGTAATTGAATCTTCTTCTAAGTAAAATGAACTTACAGAATCCCAATCTGCATATTTTTTATTTACTTTCATTCCAAAAGCTCTTATTTTATCATTTAATGTTGGTCTTAATATATCCTTATATTGATCAACGAAAATATCAGATAATTTTAATTCTTTACCAGTATTACTATCAAATACCATACCTCTGTATGAATTTTCTACACTACTATTATCAGGATTTGTTTTAGATGAAATAATTACTATAGACATAAATTTTGAATTATTTGCAGCTAAAAATACATTAGCTTTAGTATTTTCATCTTTAATTAAATCATTTATAGTTTTTTCTATTTTAGCATTTATTTTATCTGAAATTTTAGTTTCTTTAGCAGTAAATTTTAATATTCCAAATTTTTCATTTGTTTCTTGAGTTATAGTTAATAATGGTTCACTTCCGTATGAATAACCATTAAAAGTAAAACTAGCGTTAGCAATAGTTGAAAATCCAAGTGCTAGAACACTAATTATGAATAATTTTTTTATTGATTTCATCTTTACACCTCTTCGTTTGATATATATTAAGTATATACTAAATTATGAAAAAAATCAACAGAACTAAGTGTTATAAAAGAATTGTAAAATGATATTATATAACAGGTAAAATCAAGAAAATAAAAATAGCTCTAAAAGAGCTATTATTTTCCACTTGATTTAATTTCTGTCCATATTTTATCGTGTAATTCCTTAGTTTCATCATCTAAAGCACTAGGTAATTTAGATTTATTAACTATTTCTTCAGCAGAAATTATTGGTTTAATTTCAGAGTTTTCTTCTACACCTTTAATTATACTTGGATTTCTTAATACTTTTAACACTTCTATGAAGTTTTCAGGTCTGTATAAAAATTCAAGGAATTTATAAGCATTATCTTTATGTTTAGAATTTGCAGGTATAGCCATTGAATCTATATACATCATAGCACCCTCTGGTATAAAGTAAGTAAATTTATTTTCTTCTTCTTTTTCAATTTCATAAAATACATCTGGATAACCATGAACTATAGAAAATTCTCCACTTGCTATTCCTTTACCAGCAGCATTAGAATCAAATTTAGCTAAATTTTCTGCCCAAGAAAGTATTTTTTCTTTTGCTTCTTTTAATTGATTAATATCTTTTGAATCAGATGAATAACCTAAGTATTGTAAAGCAAGACCTATCACTTCACGTCCATCATCTAACATAGTCATACGACCTTTAAATTCTTTATTTAAAAATATATCAGGAGTTTTAACAAAATCACTACCAACAATCTCATTATTTACTGTTATTCCTGTTGCCATGAATGAATAAGGAATAGAATAATTTAATCCCTCATCATATATTTTAGAAATTTCCATTAAGTTTAGTTTTTCATTCATGTTTTCAAAAGTTTGCCCTAATTTAGACTTGTCTAATTTTTCTAATAATCCTGATTGTATCATAATAGGTATATAGTCAGTTGATGGTGAAACTATATCGTAATTTCCATCGCCACTCCCTATCATTAATTTAGCTATCATAGTATCATTATTATCATAGTAACTAAGATTAACTTTAATTCCTGTTTCTTTTTCAAAATCCTCTATAATTTTATCAGGAACAAAATATGTCCAAGTATAAATGTTTAAAACATTTTCATCGCTTTCATTATTTCCAAAGCAACTTAATAACATAATAAAAGTAAAAATTGTAAATAGTATTTTTTTCAATTTATCTACCTCCTAAATATTTTCTAGCCATTTCTCTGTCATCGAAATGTATTTTTTCTCTACCTATAATTTGGTAATCTTCATGACCTTTTCCAGCAATCAGTAGTATATCATTTTTTTGTAGGTTTTGTATAGAGGTTTTAATTGCAATTTCTCTATCACAAATTTTAAAGTATGGAATAGAAGAATCCATGCCTTTTTCTACATCATTTAATATCATTTCTGGATTTTCAGTTCTTGGATTGTCTGAAGTTAAATATATTAAATCACTGTATTCACAAGCAGCTTTAGCCATTTTTGATCTTTTAGTTTTATCTCTATCTCCACCTGCACCAAATAGGGTTATAAGCCTATTTTTTTTCATTACTGAAAGTGTTTTTAATATATTTGTTAATCCATCTGCTGTATGTGCATAATCTACTACAACCATAACATCTTTATCATTGTCAATTATTTCAAATCTTCCGGCTATAGATTTTATTTCTTGAATTGATTTAATAATGTCATCTAAACTTATCCCCAAGTTATATGCCGATAGTATAGCTCCTAAAAGATTTTGTAAATTATACTCTCCCATTAATTTTGTTGTAAAAATATACTCTTTGTTATCCTTAGATATTTTTACTTTCATTCCTTTTAATGTATATTCTAATACTTCTCCATTAATTGTTGCATTTTCTTTTAATGAAAAAGAATCAGAAATATTTAATAAACGTTTGCAATATTCATTATCTTTGTTTATTATAAGCCGTGCATTAGCTTTTAAATGATTAACTATAGAAGCTTTTGCCTCAAAATATTTTTCTAAAGTTTCATGGAAGTCAAGATGATCTTGAGTTAAATTAGTAAAAATTGCACTATCAAATTCTAACATCTTAACTCTACCTTGGCATAATGCGTGAGAACTTACTTCCATTAAAAAATATTCTACATTTTTATCTACTGCTTCTTTCATTAATTTTATTAAGTCTAAAGATTCAGGAGTAGTGTTTTTTGCTTCGTATTCAGTATCAAGCACCCTATAACCTGTAGTCCCTATTCTTGCAGAATTTTTGAATATAGATTCTAAAATGTAAGTTGTTGTTGTTTTACCATTTGTACCTGTAACAGCTATAATTTTCAATTTATTTTGAGGGTGATTATAAAAATTACTTGAAATATATCCAAGATTATCTCTTAAATTTTTAACTAAAACCACTGTAATATCTTTAGGATAAGGATAATCTTCTCTTTCTGCTATTATCATTTTAGCACCATTTTCAATGGCTGATGGTATGTAGTTATGTCCATCTACAACATTACCAATTAACGCAATAAATATATCTCCCTCTTTAATTTCTTTAGAATTATATGACATATCTTTAAAATTATCTTCTTCAACTAATGTAAGCACCCTATAATCTACATTTTTAAATAATTTTTGTAGGTTCATTATTATTTTCCTCCAAGTCTTTTTTCATCAAGGAAATCAAATATTGATTTTATAGATGTTGTAGCTTCACTTGATCTTAATAAGTGATAAACGTGGTAAAGCCCATCTACAGTAACAAACCTATTTTCTATATTTTCGCTATCAAGTTTTTCTTTAACTATTTTAGAATCATCATATAATAGTTCGCCATTATTAACTTCTATATAAGTAGGTGGGAATCCGTTGAAATCTCCAAAAACTGGTGAAATATATGGATGTTTTTTATCCTTCTCATATTTAAAGTATTCATTATCTTTAAGAAGTTTAGAAAGATCATAATTTTCAACAGAAGAACCTATTAAAAGATCTGTCTTAACATTTGTTTTTCTACTTTCTAAAGTATTTGATATATCTAAAAATGGAGATAAAAGAACTACTGCATCAGGTAATCTTCTTTTCTCATCTCTTCTTTTTAATAATGTAGAAACTATTAGGTTTCCACCAGCAGAATCTCCAAAAGTATATACATTTTTGTAATTTTCAAATGCATATTCTAAACCATTATCATAATCATCATGTCCACTAGGATAGAAACTATATGGAAGTTGTCTGTAATCAACGAAAATAATATCATAATTATCATTAATATTTAGCATAAATTCTGCAAGATTTCTATAAATATTAGATAGAGGATAAATAAATGCACCTCCATGGGCATAATAAATTACTGAATCATTTTTCTTTTCAGTTTTTTTAATCAACTCTAATTTTACATTTCCGTTATATAATATAGTTTCATGAGTTATGTCAGATTTATGTTTCCAAGGCAATTCATAATAAGCTCCAGTTCTACCTATTTTTAAAAATGTTTCTTTTTCTCCTCTATATATGAAATTGGTAGTTTTTAAAAGTGTGGTAGTTATTGATGAACAACTAACAATTGCTAAAGTAGAAAAAATAAAAATAATTTTTTTCATATTTAGTTCCTTTCTTGTTACATTTATATCATGTGTATTATACAATTTTTAGAACAAAAAATAAAGGTTTAATATATAATAGTGTGTAAAATAGTCTTGATAAATAAAAAAAATAAGATATAATATTTATAGTTAATTTAAAGGGAGATGAACATAAATGAAAAGAAAATTTTTATTTTTATCGTTAGTTATGGCATTATCTGGAATTTCAATTTCAGAAACAATTTCTCAAATACAAGGAAATGAAATGCTTTCTAAATTTCAAGATAAAGATGTAACTAAAGTTAAAGGAGTAGTAACTGCTATTAGAAAAACTAAGTATAATAATGGTTTCTTCATGCAATCAATAAAACATGATAAAGACATGAGAACTTCTGAGGGAATTTATGTAGAAAATATTAACGGTGTTGATGTTAAAGTTGGTGATTTAGTTGTTGTTGATGGAAAAGTAAAAGAAATTTATTTAAATAAACCTGATAAAACTCAACCACCTATTACTTCTATACAAGCTAATGTTGTAAAGGTTATGAAATCTAAACAAAAAGTTAAACCTTTAGAGCATACTGGAAAAAATATACCTATCAAAGTTCGTGATGATAATAACCCAGTGTTAAATGTAAAAACAAATGCTATGGATTATTATGAAGCACTTGAGGGAGTTTTAATAAAAATTAAAAATCCAGTTGTAACAGGAGCTAATCAAAAATATGGAGATATTACAGTAGTTCCAAGTAAGGGAATGTATGCAGGATTAAGAAGTATTAATGGTGGAGTAGTGTATAATAATTATGAAACAGAACAAACTCAAAGAATAACTGTAAATATAACTCCATGGAATATATTTGAAAACGGTAAGTATAAAGATAATTTAAGTCCAAATCCTGGAGATGAATTTAAAGGAGATATAGAGGGAATAGTATTTTATGAACATGGAGAATATAGATTATACCCAACATCACCTTTCCCTGGAATTTTAGATAAAAATACTAAACCTGAAAAAAATAAATATTCATATAATGAAGAATTATTAAATGTAGTTTCATATAATATAGAAAACTTCTCACATGTAGATAATCCTGAAAGAATAGGAGAACTTGCAAATCAAGTTGCAACTATACTTCAAACACCAGATGTTTTAGGGTTAATAGAAGTTGGAGATGATGATGGCTCAAAAGGAAGTGATGTAGTATCTTCAAATGAAAATATGGAAACACTTGTTATGGCAATAAAAGATAAAACAGGTATAGATTATGGATTCGTTAGTGTAGACCCTATTCATGGTAAAGATGGTGGTTGGCCTGAAATGCACATACGTAATGTAATATTATATAGAAAAGATAGATTAAATGTAGTTGGATTTAATCAAGGAGATGCAATTACTGATACAGAAGTAATAAAAGATGGAGATAATGTTAGATTAACATATAATCCTGGAAGAATAGGAAATCAAGATGGAATATGGCAAGAAGTTAGAAAACCTTTAGTAGCTCAATTTGAATATAATGGTAAAAATATATTTGTAATAGCTAATCATTTAAAATCTAAGAGATCAGATGATAAAATATATGGAGTTAATCACCCGGTTATTAGAAAATCAGAAGATGTAAGAATACCGGAGGGTAAATATATTAATAATTTTGTTAAAGATATTTTAGCTAAAGATGATATGGCTACAGTAATAGTTTTAGGAGATATGAATGATTTTGAATTTTCTAAGACTACAAAAAATATTAATGGTGATGAGTTAATAGATGTAATATCACAATTACCTAAAAATGAAAGATACACTTATGTATATCAAGGTGCATCTCAAACTCTTGATAATATAATGATTAATAAGAAATATAAAGATAATGTAAATATTGATGTTATTAGGGTAAATTCAGAATTTCTAAAAGAACAAGGTTCATTTAGCGACCATGACCCTATATTCATACAATTTAAAGTTGATTAATAATAAGAATGTTCCTTAATTTAAGGAACATTTTTATATTTTAGCTAGTGTGAAAAAAGTCTAAATTAGATTAATCCCAAGACCAGCCTTACCAACAATCTTTCTTAAAACGAAGTCTTTGTTGTCATTGTTTTGATTACCATTAGTAGTAGTTGGTTTGTTTTCTAAGTTAAACTCTGCTCCTATCCATGGCATTACCATTAATTTACCATTTGCATAACTAAATTTTGTTGATATCTTTGGCTTAACTGTTAATGAATGGATTGCTTTAGCTAAGTCATCT
>NZ_LKKW01000008.1 GCF_001891165.1 Streptobacillus ratti
AGTTATAGGGAGGATAGTAAGTATTATTTAGGGAGAGTATTTAGGAGTATAGAGGAGTTAAAAAGAGGAGTAAAGAAGTATTGTAGTAGATATAATAATATAAGGAGAAAAGTACTAAACTTTAAGAGTCCGAATGAGGTAGTAAGAGAGTATCAAAATAGTTTAACAAATTAATAAAAATGTAAAAAAGGTGACTAAGTGGTTAATTACACACTTATACAGAAACTTTTTAAATATTTTGTTACATATGTTTGACAACTAAACATTTTTATTTAAAAAAAATATATATACTGTTTGGTAAATACTATAAAATATGGTATAATAAGTAGAAAAAGAAATATATTGGGAGATAAGAAATGAATAGTAAAGAAAGAAATTTTTTGAGAAAAAAAGCACATGGGTTAGAGCCTGTTGTTAGAGTCGGAAAAGAGGGTCTAACTGATGCAGTAATTGATAGTATTAGAATATATATTGAAAAAAATGAATTAATGAAAGTTAAATTATTACAAAACAGTTTAGAAGATGTTAATATCGAGATAATAAATGAGATTGAAGCAAAGGCAAAATGTATTTTTGTTGGTTCAGTTGGAAAAGTGATGATATTTTTTAAGGAAAAAAGAGAAAAAAATAAAATTGGAGAAATAACAAGAGAATTTATTGAATTTAAAAAGAAGAGGCGTGAAATTAATGGGTAATGGTTTCATTTTAGGTAATAAAATACTTGACGTTGTATTTATTTCTGCTTTTTCTGCACAAATTTATAAATGTCTTTCACCACTCCTTTTTAAAAAGAAAGTAGATTTCACTAGACTATTTTCTACTGGAGGAATGCCAAGCTCACATTCATCTTCTACAGTATCGTTATGTTTTTCAGTTGGAATATTAAGAGGATTTTCAACATTAGAATTTGCAATTGCCTTTATTTTTTCGTTAGTAACAATGTATGATGCCACAGGAATAAGACAAGAAGCTGGTAAACATGCTAAAATATTAAATTCAATTATTGAAGAAAAAAGATTTTTACATGAAGAAGAAATTAAAGAATTAAAAGAATTCTTAGGTCATACACCTTTAGAGGTATTTGCTGGTGCTATACTTGGTATAGTAATAACATTTTTAATGAAAGGATATTTATTATCATAATATGAAAAAAAGATTAGATGTACTTTTAGTAGAACTTGGATATTTTGATACTAGAGAAAAAGCAAAAAGAGAAATTATGATAGGAAATGTTATTATAAACGATAAAATAGAAACTAAAGCAGGTACACAATTTAAAGAAGAAAATATTAAAGAAATTAGAATAAAAAATAAATTAAAGTATGTTAGTCGTGGTGGATTAAAACTTGAAAAGGCTATAACATATTGGGATTTAAATTTTAAAGATAAAATTGTTTTAGACATAGGAGCATCTACAGGTGGTTTTACAGATTGTGCATTGCAAAATGGTGCTATCAGAGTATTTGCAAATGATGTTGGAACTAATCAATTGGACTATAAATTAAGAAGCGATGAGAGAGTTATATCTCTTGAGCAAATACATATTAAAGATCTTGAAATTCAAGAAAAAGTTGATTATATCGTAATAGATGTTTCTTTTATTTCTTTAACTAAAGTTATTCCTTTTTTTAATAAATTTTCAAAAGAAAACACTAAAATAATTGCATTGATTAAACCTCAATTTGAAGTTGGTAGAGAAAAAATATCAAAAAATGGAATAGTTGTTAATGAAGAATATCATGATGAAGCAATTAAAAAAGTAATATATTCTTTTAAAGAATTTAATTATGAAATAGTAGATATAATTGAATCTCCAATACTTGGAGGAAAAGGAAATAAAGAATTTTTAATTTATACAAAAAGGAGCAATTTATGAGAATAAATAAAAAACATTTATTAACAGTGTTTTTAATAGGCTTATTTGGATATGTAACATATTCTGAAGAAAATAAAATTATAAGAAAAAGAGAGGTATCAGCAGAACAAAGAGCAAATGCCACAGTTGATATAATAAACATAAATAAAATTATTAGTACAATAAATCGTATTAATGAAATATGGGTTGGTTCTGAAGAAGTTGATAAAGAAAAACTATATCAAGCTGCACTTCGTGGAATAGTAAAAAGTTTAAACGATCCATATTCTGAATATTTAAGTGAGAAAGAAATTAAAGAACTTAATCAAGGTTTAGACGGAGTATATATTGGTGTTGGTATGTCAATTAGAAAAGAAAAAGGAGATTATTTAGAAGTAACATCTACTTTTATTGGTGGACCAGCATTTAAATCAGGAATACAAATAGGGGATATAGTTACTAAAATAGATGATATAGATATAATAGATCTTACAGCAACAGAATCTTCTAATAAATTAAGAGGAAATGAAAATACTAAGGTTAAACTTGAGATTTATAGACGTGGTCTTAAAAATCCTCTTACTATCACATTAAAAAGAGAAAAAATTAAACTTGATAATGTAGAATATAAGATGTATGACGATAAGAATAAAATAGGATATATATCATTATTACAATTTGGAAGCACTGTTGCTGAAGAAATAAAAAAAGCTATATTAGACTTAGAAAAACAAGGAATGAAAAAATTAATTTTTGACTTAAGAGGAAATCCAGGAGGTTCTCTTTCAGAAGCAGTAGAAATAGCTTCGATGTTTGTTCCAGATGATTTAATAGTTTCTTTAAAAACTAGATCTGGTATAAATGAAATACATAATAGGGTTGGAGAACAAATATTTAAGGGAGAAATGGTAATACTAGTTAATAAAGGTTCTGCATCAGCATCTGAAATTGTTACAGGTGTATTAAAAGATTATGAAAGAGCTACAATAATAGGAGAAACTACATATGGAAAAGGTGTAGCACAAGGAATATATCCATTTACAAACGGAAAAGATGCGTTAAAATTAACTATAGCTGAGTATTCTACACCTAAAAATAATAATATTAATAAAAATGGAATAGAACCAAATATACATATTAAAATGAATTCATTATTATTAGATAAAGGTTATTCAACAGAAACAAAAGAGGCTAAAGAAAATAGAAAAAAAGAAATTTTCAAACTTTTAGAAGAAATAGAGGGTAAAGAAAAAGCTGAAGAAATAATTAAAAATGGAGATATACAATTTAATGCAGCAGTAAAATATTTACTAGGAGAAAAAGTTGAATCTGATAAAAAAGAGGATAATAAATCAGATAAAAAAACTAAAAAAGAAAAAATATTAGAAGAAAATAATAAAAAGAAATAGAGGATTTTATGTTATATATAGTAGGGACACCTATAGGTAATTTAGAAGATATGACCTTTAGAGCAGTTAGAACTTTAAAAGAAGTAGAATATATTTTTGCTGAAGATACAAGGGTAACAAAGAGATTATTAAATCATTATGAAATTGATACTAAAGTTTATCAATATCATGAACATAATAAGCAATTTCAAATTGAAAATATAGTAAAACTTTTAAAAGATGGTAAAAATGTAGCAATAGTTACTGATGCTGGAATGCCATGTATATCTGACCCAGGATATGAATTGGTAGATACTGCATTAAAAGAAAATCTTAAAGTTACTTCAATACCAGGTCCATCATCTATTACTACAGGAGCTTCAATAGCAGGGATAGATACAAGACGTATGGCATATGAGGGGTTCTTACCTAAGAAAAAAGGAAGACAAACTTTATTTTTAAAACTTCAAAAAGAAGAAAGAACTATTATTATTCTTGAATCACCAAATAGAATTGTTAAAACTTTAAAGGATATACAAACATATCTAGGTGATAGATATGTTGTAATAACTCGTGAATTAACTAAAATTTACGAAGAAATTCTAAGAGGTAAAACTAGTGAGTTAATAGAAAAATTAGAAAAAAGAAATATAAAAGGTGAAATAGTACTTTTTATAGCAAGTGGAGAAAAAAATGAGTGTGATGATTAACTGGTATCCGGGTCATATGAAAAAAACTAAAGAAATGATAATTGAAAATTTAAAAATCGTTGATTTAGTAATTGAAATATTAGATGCGAGAATACCAATTTCGAGTAAAAATCCAGATATAGAGTATTTAGCTAAAAATAAGTTAAGAGTTGTAGTTTTGAATAAAACTGACTTAATTGATGAAACTAAATTAAAAGAATGGGAAAAATATTTTATTTTTAATAAAATATCTCATCATTTTTTAGCGATAAGTGTTGAAAAAAATAAAAACTTCAGTGAACTTAGAAAAATAGTTAATAAGATATATGATGAAAAACTTGAAAAAATGAAGAAAAAAGGGTTAAGAAAAACGGTTGTTAGAGCTATGATAGTAGGTATTCCTAATGTAGGTAAGTCTAAATTTATTAATAAATTTTCAAATAAAAATAAGGCTAAAGTTGGAAATAAACCAGGATTTACAAGAGGAAAACAATGGATAACAGTTGATGATAAATTTGAATTATTAGATACACCTGGAGTTTTGTGGCCAAAATTTGAAGATAATATTATATCATTCAATTTAGCTATTACAGGATCTATTAGAGATGATATTCTTCCATTAGAAGAAGTTTCAAATAAACTATTAGATATTATGAAAAAACAAGATATAATAGATAATTTAATATATTCATATAATTTAGATGAAAATACTTTAATTGATAAGACGAATATTGAAATATTTGAATTATTAGAAAAAAGATTAGGTATACATAAAAGTGAAAAATTTAGTTATGAGTTAATTTCAAGAAGATTACTCAAAGATTTTAGAATAGGTAAACTAGGTAAATTTTTACTAGAATATCCTATTGATTTTAAGAAAGAAGGTACGAATGAATTTTAAAGATTACAATTTAAGTAATGAAATGTTAGAAGCATTAGAAAAAAAGGGGTTTGTTTCACCTAGTGAAATACAAGCATTAGTTATTCCAGAATTATTAAAAGAGGAAACTCATTTAATAGGTCAAGCTCAAACAGGTACAGGTAAGACAGCAGCATTTTCTATACCTATATTAGAAAGAATAATACCAACAAAAAAGGTAAAAGCATTAATACTTGCACCTACAAGAGAACTAGCAAATCAAGTTAGTGATGAAATATATTCTTTAAAGGGTAAAAAAGAAGTTAAGGTTTTAGCAGTATATGGTGGAGCTTCAATTGAAAACCAAATTAAAAATTTAAAAAAAGGTGTTGATATTGTTGTAGGAACACCAGGGCGTGTTATTGACATGATTAATAAAGGGGCTTTAAAACTAAATGAATTAGAATATTTTGTATTAGATGAAGCAGATGAAATGTTAAATATGGGATTTATTGAGGATATAGAATTAATATTAGAAAAAACAAATGAAGATAAAAAAATGTTATTTTTCTCTGCAACTATACCAAAACCTATACTTGCTATTGCAAAAAGATTTATGCCTGAACACAAGATATTAAAAGTTCAAAAAAAAGAATTAACAACACATTTAACTGAACAAATATACTTTGAGGTAAGAAGAGAAGATAAATTTGAAGCTTTATGTAGAGTTTTAGATTATAAGCCGGATTTTTATGGAATTGTATTCTGTAGAACAAAATCGGAAGTAGATGAGGTTACTAATAAGCTAAAAGCTAGAAACTATGATGCTGAAGCAATACACGGAGATATAACTCAAGGTTTAAGAGAAAAAGCTTTAGATTTATTTAAAAATAAGGTATTAAATATTTTAGTTGCAACAGATGTTGCTGCACGTGGAATAGATGTAAGTAATTTAACACATGTTATTAATTATTCTATACCACAAGAATCTGACTCATATGTTCATAGAATAGGTAGAACGGGTAGAGCTGGAAATAAAGGGGTTGCTATTACATTTGTAACACCTCAAGAATCAAGAAAATTGGCACAAATAAAAAGAGAAACTAAATCTGATATAAAGAAAGAAAATATTCCAAATGTTGAAGATATTATTAATGCAAAAGAAGAATTGTTAATTGCATCTGTAGAAGAAATAATGTTAGAAAATGACTATAAACTATATTTAGATTTAGCTAATAAATTATTAAAAGGTAAAAATATTGAAGCAACAGTTGCATCTTTATTAAGACATATATATGATGATGAATTTATTCCTGAAAGTTATAGTAAAATAAAAAATGTACAAGTTGAAATTAAAGATAATACAAGACTATTTATAGCTTTAGGAGAAAAAGATGGACTAAATGTAAATAAATTATTAAAACTTATACATGAAAAAACAAAAGTACCTGGTAGAAAGATTAAAGATGTAAAAGTAATGCCTAATTTCTCATTTATTACTGTACCATTAAACGAGGCTGAGGTAATAATAAAAATATTTAATAAAAATACTACAAAAAATAATAAACCTATGGTTGAAGTTGCTAATTCTAGTAAATCTGGGAATGGATCAAGTAAGAAAAGTAGATCTAAAATGGGAGATAGCAAGAAAAAAAGAAGATAATGTGAGGTTAAAATGGATTCAGTTATATTAAAACCAGATGATGAAATAAAACTAAATAAGGAATTACTTAGTAAAGAAATTAGAATTATTAAAAATATTTTATCAGAAATAGTACCAGATATAGATATTGATTCTATTTTAGATAACGAAAAACATTTTAAAGATATTGAAAAAATAGATTCAAATATTGTTAGACTTTTAACAATATTACCTCTTTTAATAAATATAGTTGAGGATGTATATCAATCAAGAATATTAAAATACAATACAATAACTAAAAATTATACTGAGGGTATGTTAGATAATTTATTTGATAAACTTGATTTGGATAATATGGATAAAGAAAATTTAATAGAAGTGTTTTCAAATATTAGAGTTGTGCCTGTTTTAACGGCACATCCGACTCAAGTTCAGAGAAAATCTATTTTAGATTTAACTCAAAATATATATGAAATATTAGAAAAAAGAGAATTAGTTGAACATAATTTATTAGATGAAAATGAATGGATGAATGAATTAAGAAAAAATATTAATTTATTATGGAGAACAGATATATTAAGAACTTCTAAATTAAGAGTAGGTAATGAAATTACAAATTCATTAAGTTATTATAACTCAACATTTTTAAAAGCTATTCCTAAAATTAATATTAAATTTAAAGAGTTAGCTAAAAAATTGGGAATATTTTCTAATTCATATACCCCTATATTAATGGGAACATGGATAGGTGGAGATAGAGATGGAAATCCATTTGTTACTGAAGGGACTTTATTAAATGCAGCTTATTCACAGGTTGAAACTGCAATAGACTACTATATTTCTGAATTAAAAAAGTTATATAGAGAATTTTCAATTTCAAGCTTAAAAAATGAATATAGTGATGAATTAAAACAACTTGAAAAGCTTTCAAAAGATAATTCAGAACATAGAACATATGAGCCGTATAGATTAGCAATTTCATATATTATGGATAATTTACAAGAAGTAAAGATTAAATTATTAAAAGAAAAACTTGGAATACCATATGATTCATATTATAATTCAAAAAAATTATTAAATGATTTATTGATTATCAGAAAATCTATAGAATTGTATAGTGATAAAATAATTGCATATGGTAGACTTGATGAATTAATTGAATCAGTAAAGATATTTGGATATCATTTATCAGCAATAGATTTAAGACAGGACTCAAGTGTATATGAATTTTGTGTTAATGAATTATTAAATATTGCAAAAATTACAGATAATTATTCATCTTTAACAGAAAAAGAAAAATGCAATATATTGATAAATCAAATAGAGAATGAACCTAGAAAATTAAGTTCTGTAAATTGTAAAAAATCTGAAATTTTAGAAAAAGAATTAAGTATATTCAACACTATGAAAAAATTAATAAATATTTTTGGAAAAAATATAATTGAACAAAATATTATATCTCATACTGTTGAAATTTCAGATATGTTAGAACTTGCCTTATTATTAAAAGAGTTTGATTTAGATGGCAAGGTTAATATATCTCCTTTATTTGAAAGTATAGAAGATTTAAAAAATTCTGAAAAAATTATGAGAACTTGGTTTGAACTTGATATATTAAAAAAATGGTTATCAAATAATGGTGGCATTCAAGAAATAATGTTGGGTTATTCAGACAGTAATAAAGACGGTGGATATATTACATCTAGTTGGTATTTATATAAAGCTCAAAAAGAATTAGTGAGTTTAGCTAAGGAATATAATATTAAGCTTAATTTCTTTCATGGTCGTGGTGGAACGGTCGGTCGTGGAGGAGGACCTAGCTATGAAGCTATACTTTCTCAACCGAGTGGATCTATTCTTGGAAAAATCAGACTTACTGAACAAGGTGAGGTAATAGGGGCAAAATATGGTAATCTTGACTTAGGTAAATTTAATCTGGAAGCCTTATTATCTGCAACTTTAGAAAAATCATTAAAAGATGAGTCAAAAGATATTAGAGAATATGAAAATATAATGGAAGAGATATCAGATATTAGCTATAAAAAATATAGAAATTTAGTTTATGAAACTAAAGGTTTTTCTGAATATTTCTTTGAATCTACACCAATAAATGAAGTTTCTTCATTAAATATAGGGTCAAGACCCTCATCAAGAAAAAAAATCTTAGATATAGAGGGATTAAGAGCTATTCCATGGGTATTTTCTTGGTCGCAAACAAGAGTTATGCTTCCTGGTTGGTACGGTGTAGGTACATCGTTTAATAAATGGATTAAAGAAAATAATGGATTAGAAACTTTAAGATTGATGTATAAGAATTGGCCATTTTTTAAAGCCTTACTTTCTAATTTAGAAATGGTACTTTCTAAAGCAGATATGAATATAGCAAAAGAGTATGCAAATCTTGTTAAAGATAAGGAAGTATCGAATAAAATATTTAATATGATTAATGATGAATGGATTTTAACTTTCAATTTATTAAAAGAAATTACAGGAATCAATTATTTATTAGAAGATAATGAAATGCTTACTTTAAGTTTAAAAAATAGATTACCTTATTTTAATGCTTTAAATTATTTACAAATTGAATTAATAAAACAAGGAAGATCTGGAAATAATACAGAAGAGATAAATAAAGCAATACATACTAGTATTAATGGAATTGCAACTGGACTTAGAAATAGTGGATAGGAGGATTTATGTCGGAATTAGAAATAAAAAAAGAAGTAGAAAGACAATTTGAAATACTTAAAAGAGGTTGTGAAGAAATAATAAGCGAAGAAGAATTTAAAAAAAAATTAGAAAATTCAATTAGAAATAATAGACCTTTAAAAGTTAAACTTGGAATAGATCCAACTGGTTCAGAATTACATATAGGACATGCTATACCTATTAGAAAGTTAAGACAATTTCAAGATTTAGGACATGAAGTAAATTTTTTAATTGGTACATTTACAGCTAGAATTGGAGATCCAACAGGTAAATCTGAAACTAGAAAAATGTTAAATTTTGAAACTATACAAGAAAATATTAGAACATATTTAGAACAAGTAAAGATAATATTAGATCTTGATAAAATAAAAGTGGTGTATAATCATGATTGGCTAGAGAAATTGACATTAGAAGAAGTATTAAAACTTTTATCAATGTTTACAGTTTCTCAAATGATACAAAGAGAAGATTTTTCTAAAAGATTATCAAATAACCAACCAGTATCTTTAATTGAATTTACTTATCCAATATTACAAGGGTATGATTCAGTTGCCTTAGAAGCAGATGTTGAATTGGGAGCTACAGAACAAAAATTTAATTTATTAAGAGGTAGAGATTTACAGAAAAATTTCAATCAAGAACAACAAATATGTATGATTATGCCAATACTTGTAGGACTTGATGGTGTAGAAAAAATGTCTAAATCATTAGGTAACTATATATCTATACAAGACAGTCCTAATGATATGTTTGGTAAAATCATGTCGATTTCTGATGAATTAATGTTAAATTATTATGAAATGATTACAGATTTACCATTAGATTATGTAAAAGAAATGCTTAAAACACAACATCCTATGGAATGTAAAAAAAGATTAGGATATGAATTAGTAAAAGAATACTATGGTGAAAAAATAGCAAGTGAATCTAAATCTTGGTTTGAAAATGTATTTAGTAATAAAAACTTAGATGTTGAATTACCTGAAATTAAATTAATAGAAAATGAATTAACTGCATTACAATTATTATCTAAAATAAGTTTTATATCATCAAATAGTGAGGGTAGAAGACTTATAGAACAAGGTGCAATGAAAGTTAATGATGTTACAATTAAAAATATTAATGAAATGGTTAATTTAACAGAAGAAACTATAGTTCGTTGTGGTAAGAAAAAAATAGTTAAAATTATAAAATAATGGAGGAAAAATGAGTAAAATTTTAAAATTTGACGAAACAATTATTTACGATACTATTATAGTTGGTGCAGGTCCAGCTGCGGTTTCATCAGCTATATATGCAGTTAGAAAAGGATTAAAAACTGCTATGATAGGTGAAGATATAGGAGGACAAATTTTAGATACAAATGAAATAGAAAATATTATTGGTGTTCCTTTAACAAATGGTTTTGATTATGCAACAGAATTAGAAAAGCACATGTCTGAATATGAAATTTATTTCTATAAAGGTCATAGAGTAAAAGAAATTATTAATGATGGTAACTTAAAAAAAATAATTACAGATGATAATAAGGAAGTATTAACTAAGACTATTATAATTGCAACAGGAGCTAAATGGAGACAACTTGGTATTCCTGGAGAAAAGGAATATACAGGTAAAGGTGTACATTACTGTTCAACTTGTGATGGACCATTTTATAGAAATAAAGATGTAATTATTGTTGGTGGAGGAAATTCTGGAGTAGAAGCTGCTATAGAAATTTCTAATATAGCTAAAAGTGTTGTATTAGTAGAGTATATGGATGAATTAAAAGCAGATAAAGTATTACAAGATAGATTATCTACTTTAGAAAATGTAAAAATATATTTATCAACAGCAGTAACAGAAATTATTGGTAATGAATATGCTGAAATTGCTAAATTAAAAAATAGACATAATTCAGAAGAATTTGAATTAAAAATGGATGGTTTATTTGTAGAAATAGGATTAAGTGCTAATTCAGATTTAGTAAAGGGGATTGTTGAAACTAATAAAGCTAGTGAAATATTAATTGATGAAATGAATATGACTTCAATTTCAGGTATTTTTGCTGCTGGAGATTGTACTAACACAAAACATAAACAAATTATAATTGCTATGGGAGAAGGAGCAAAAGCAGCTTTAAGTGCATTTGAATATGTAATTAAAAATTATTAATAAAAAGNNCTTTTTATTAATAATTTTTTCTTATATCTCTTGAGATATCACGTTGTTTGATAGATTCACGCTTATCATAATTTTTCTTACCACGAGCAGTAGATATTCTAACTTTAATTAGTCCATCTTGATTAAATACAACTAATGGAACTATAGTATATCCTTGTTCTTTAACTTTTTCTGATAATTTTTTTATTTCTCTTTTATTTAATAATAATTTTCTTACTCTAGTTTCATTTACATTATATATATTACCAAAAGTATACTGTGAAACAAACATTCCTAATATCCATACTTCATTTTTTATTATTCTAACAAAACTTTCTTTTATACTAACTTTACCAAGTTTAATTGATTTAACTTCAGTTCCTTTTAATTCAATTCCTGCAACATATTCATCTTCAATAAAGTAGTCAAAATATGCTTTTTTATTATTAGCTAAAATCTTCATTACAGTACCTCCGAAATAATTTCTATTCTTTCGTAATCTAATTTAATAATTTTAATTTTTACTTTATCACCAATATTAAACTTATTACCCTTATTATCAATTAATAGAGTATTATCGATAGTGTATCTATCACTATAATTATCATAAAATACAGTTTCTATTAAATTATCTAATTGAAGAAATAATTTACCTCTAATTATACCTGATATTCTTGCATCAAATATTTCATTTAAATGTTTTTTCATATAATCTAATAATTTTAATTTTATAGAATCTTTTTCTAATCTTTCAGCAATTCTTTCTGTTTTAGATATGTGTTCAGCTACCATTTTATATTCATCTTTTTTCATATCAATATATTTAGTAGATAATTTTTTATTAGTTAATGTAAATTGTAGCATTCTATGAACTATTAAATCAGAATATCTTCTTATTGGTGATGTAAAATGTAAATAATTATCTAATGCTAAACCAAAATGACCTTTATTTTCACTCATATATTTAGCTCTTTTCATAGATTGAAGTATAGTTTTATGAATTAGGTATGAATTTTCATCATTGGAACTTTTATCTATTATTTTAGCTATTTTACCAGGATGTATATCCATTATATTATTAATATTATATCCTAATATATTAAGTTTTTGATTTAAATTTCTTAATACATCAATTTCAGGTGCTTCATGTATCCTATAAATAGCCGGAATATTTTGCCAGTGTAGATATTCGGCAACAGCTTCATTTGCTGCGACCATAAAATCCTCTATTAATTCTTGAGATAGACCAGTTGTTCTTTTTTTTATTTCTTTTATTTCTCCATTTTCATCAAGTATTAATTTTATTTCAGGAATATTAAAATTAATCATTCCTTTTTT
Source organism: Streptobacillus ratti (assembly GCF_001891165.1). Lineage (NCBI taxonomy): Bacteria > Fusobacteriati > Fusobacteriota > Fusobacteriia > Fusobacteriales > Leptotrichiaceae > Streptobacillus > Streptobacillus ratti. The sequence continues at coordinate 12,623 of NZ_LKKW01000008.1, forward strand.
ATTTTTTTGTTTTCTTAATATTTTAGAAAGTTCTAACATATCCCATAGCATCAGGAAGCTTTTATCATTATTTTCAAACATATTATTTACATCATTATAATTTAATCTATGATGAGATTTAATAACAGATTTAAAGAAATCACTTTCAATTAATTTACCACTTAAATCATATTTAAGTTTTACAGTAAAAGTTAATTTATCTTCATCTGGATTTAATGAGCATAGATTATTTGATAATTTTTTAGGTAACATTGGTATAACTTGTTCTACTAAATATATACTATTACCTCTTTTTGCAGCTTCTAAATCTAATTTTGAATATTCTTTAACAAAATATGAAACATCGGCTATACTTACATATAATGTGTAGTGATTTTCTTCTTTTTCAAGGTAAATAGCATCATCTAAATCTTTTGCACTTATATCATCTATTGTAATTGTTTTTTGATGTCTTAAATCAACCCTATATTTTAATTCTTCATTTATATTAGGTCTTTTAATTTCTACAATTTCCTTTTTTATATCACGAGAAAAACCAATAGAAATATTAGAAGAGTATAATAAAGAGTTTAATATATTATTTGAATTATTAATATTACCAAAATTATTAATAACATTAACTTTAATATCTTCCTTATTTAAAGTTGTATAATCAATATTAAAGCTTAATATATCTCCATGTTTAATATTTATTTTTTTGGTAGTAGTCGTAACTATTAAATCACTTCGATTTAATCTAATTATATATTTATTTCTTTTACATAATATAACAGTACCAAAATATGGATTTTCTTGTCTTTTAACTATTTCTTTAACTTTACCTATAAGTTTTTCATCATCGATTATTTCAACTATTACAGTATCCCCGTCAAAAGCATTATTAAAGTTTATATCTCTAATTAATACTTTTTCATTGTTTTCAGTGTAGGCAAAAGCAATTCTTTTATTTTTACATATAAATTTACTTTCAAAAATTTTATTCATTTATTCACCTTTTTTATTAATTTATTTCTTAATAAAATAGTATTAGGATGTATAATTAAATTTTTATTAATTAAATAATGTAATTTGATATTAATTTCCATTAGTATAGCAGAATCTAAATCTTTAAGTGCTTCTTTTCTAATAAGGTCAACATTAGGATAATCTCTACCATCCTCAATTGCATCCGCAAGATATACTATTTTATCTATTATTGTCATATTTTCACGACCTATAGTATGGTATCTCAAAGAATCGAGTATAAGTTCATTTGTAATATTAAATCTTTTTTTTGCATATGAGGCAGCAGCGAAACCATGTAATATTTGATTAATTTTAAATCCATTTTCAAAAATATTTTTATACTTATCTTCAATAATAGAGTAGGCTTTTTCATCATCAAAATATTTAGCTATATCATGCAATAAAGCACCAACTTCTACAATATCAGTTGGTGCATTATATATCTTTGCAAGTTCTATAGCCTTATTTCTAACTCTAATAATGTGATTGTATCTTTTTTCAGTTACCAATCTTTTTAATTCTTCATGAATCTCATTTAGGTTATACATAAGTTCTCCTTAATTTGCATCTATTTCAACATTAATTTCATGATATTCTTTAAAATTTTCTTTTAGAGTATATTTAACTGAATTAACGAAATTCTTTATTGATTCATTATTTAGCTTACTAAAATAGTTATTTAATTTTATTATTAATATGCTTTTACCTTCATATTTAAGTGAATATGCAGCTAAAAATTTATAGTTATCATTTAATTTATAGAAACTAGAGCTCTTAATTAAAGCATTAACATAATCACCCTCATCAATAATATTTGAATCAGTTTCAACTTCTAAATGGTTATATTCCTTAGTGTTTTTATCATATATGTAGATATCTAAATATTTTATTTCACCATTTATATTATTTTCACTTGAAATAATAGGATTATTAATTTTATGATTTACATATAAATATGAAATAATGCTAAATATTGATAGACATGATAATATAATTAATAATTTATTTTTTTTCATATATTACTCCTCAAAATTTTCTCTTATAGCATCTGCTATAGCATTAACAGCTATCATTTGTCCAGTTTCACTAGCTAATTTTGCATTATCTGATTCATTAGAAATAAATCCTAATTCTATTAAGATAGATGCTGATTCACTTCCACGTAAAACTGCAAAGTTAGCTCCAAATATTCCTCTTTTCCTAAAATTCATTTGCTCAGAATAGTTATCAAGTATAACTCTAGCTAGATTAGCACTTTTTTCTTTGGTTCTATTAATAAAAAAATCTCCCAAAATTTGATTTATTATGCTTACTTTTTTAGCTTGAACTTCATCATATTTTTCTTCTAATTCAATTAACTTTGAAGTATATGGATTAGTTTCTTTTGAAAAATAAAAAATTTCAGCACCATTAGCATTTTCATTAGAAGCAGCATTTAAATGTATACTTACAAACAAGTCAGCAGAGTTGATATTTCCTATTCTAGGTCTTTCACTAAGACTTACAAAAGTATCATCGCTTCTTGTAAGAATAACTTTGTGATCTCTTTTTAAGTTTTGAGCAAGTTTATGTGTAATTTCTAAAGCAATTTCTTTTTCTAATTTACCATGACCCCTAGCTCCAGAATCATGCCCACCATGTCCAGCATCTAAAACTATAACCAATTGCTTTTTTGTTAGAGGACTAATTTTTTTAGGAACATCTACTTTAATTTTTTTTATTCTTATTTCATTATCAGAATATGTAATATTTGAATTATAACCATATTGTGAATATGTATAAATACCTGCTAAATCTTTAGTAATTTCATCTATTATAATGTACTTATAAAATTCATCGTTAATATTAATTTGATTTAAAACTTCTTCTGATATTTTTGTATTTTTTAAATTAATTTCTGAAACATTATAATGAATATTATTAGACGTAATTTTAGTTTTATTAATAATTGGTTTAGTAATTTTAGAATCAAATCTAAGAACAAATTCACCATTTTGATATTTTACATCTTCTAATATTGCAGAAAATGTTAAAACAGAAACACATATACCTAAAAGAAGTAACGTTTTTTTAAATTTCCTAAACATAAAAACTCCTTATTTTATTATACGTGAAATTGCTCTTTTTGTAATGTTAAGTTTAGCATTTTGATCTACTTTTATTTCAACAGTTTCATCATCAATTTTAGTTATATTACCAATAATACCTCCAATTGTCATAATTTTTTGACCTATACTTAAACTATTCATCATTTCATCTATTTTTTTTCTTTTTTTATTATTATTGTAATATATTATTCCAAATAAAGGTATAAATACTACAGCATAAATTAGTAACATTGTAGTTATAGAATACATTATTTTCTCCCTTCAAATTCATAGTTTAATTATATCACATAAAAATTTAAAAATCTATAATAAATGACTAGACAAATATTTGAATTTCCTTTATTATATATTAAAGGATAAAGGATGGTGTTTTATGAAAATAAATATGGAAAAACAAAAAGAAATAGAATCAATTTACAGTTCTATATCAAATAAAATAGAAAATGCTATTAGAGGATATGCAAATACTATAAATTATGATGAAAAAGATTATTTTGCAGAAATTGCATTTTGTATTTTAACTCCACAAAGTAAAGCAAAAAATGCTTGGTCTGCAATAGAAAAATTAAAAGAAAACAATCTATTGTATGTTGGTTCTGAAAATGATATAGTAGAGTATTTAAATGTAGTAAGATTTAAAAATAACAAGGCTAGATATTTAATCGAACTTAGAAATCTTATGACAAGAAATGGAAAATTAGACAGTAAAAATATATTAGCTGAAATTAATGGAGTAAAAGAAAAAAGAGATTGGATTTTAAACAATGTAAAAGGTATGGGATTAAAAGAGGCTGCACATGTTTTAAGAAATTTAGGATACGGTAGATATCTTGCAATATTAGATAGACATGTTTTAAAAAATTTAAAAGAGCTTGGTGTAATAGAAGAAGTACCTAAAAGTTTAACAAAAAAGAAATATTTTGAAATTGAAGAACTTATGGAACAGTATTCAAAAGAAGTTAGTATTCCTATGGATGCTTTAGATTTAGTATTTTGGTATCAACAAGCTGGTGATGTATTTAAATAATAGATTTGAAAGAGGTTAAAGTTTATTTTGACCTCTTTTTATATTATATGCTTAGTCCATTTAGGAATAGCTATTCTAAAATTATGCTTGTTAAATATTTATTTTGATAGTATATTATTTTTGTAACATAAACATAAGAAAGTGAGAGGAGGATAAGATGGAAGATAGAAAAGCAAGAAGAAAAGAAAAACCATCACAAATTCCATTTGCATTAATTTTAGTTGCATGTATAGTAGGATTTGGTTTCTATTTAAAAGAGCCTAAATTAGTTGCATATTGGATATTTGGTATATCTTTTGGAATAATACTTCAAAGATCAAGATTTTGCTTTACAGCAGCATTTAGAGATCCTGTATTAACTGGTGGAACATCTATAACTAGATCAGTATTATGGGCAATTTCATTAGCTACAGTTGGATTTACTGCATTTAAATATGTAAATCAAGAAAATGCTAAAATATTAATGGCAAATGTTAATTCAGTTTCCATTTTAACTATTGTTGGTGCAATTTTATTTGGAATTGGAATGGTAATAGCAGGTGGGTGTGCTTCAGGAACATTAATGAGATGTGGAGAAGGATTCCAAATGCAATGGCTATCTTTAGTGTTTTTTATAATTGGTTCAGTAGTAGGAGCATGGGCTATGAATTATTTAGAACCAGCAGCTGCATCTACATCAATTAAATTATTCTTGCCAGATTTATTTGGTTGGGTAGGAGCTTTAGTAATTCAGTTTATAATAATATTAAGTATTTATGTAATTGCTTTAAAATGGCAACTTAAAAAAATTGGAAGTTATGAATAAAAAATAAAAGAAAGAAGGAATTTAATATGGCAAAAGAATTTACATTAGATTGTTTAGGTGAGGCTTGTCCTGTACCTTTAATTAGAACTCAAGGTAAAATGGAAGAATTAGAAATTGGAGATACTTTAATAGTTAGCATAGATCATTCTTGTGCAATGAAAAATATTCCAGAATGGGCAAGAAAAGTAGGACACAATGTTGAAATAGAAGAAATTGATGATGGAGAATGGGAATTAATTATAGAAAAATTAGTATAGGAGGAAATATGCAGACATACTTTAAAAAATTACAAAAAAATCCTATATATAAAAGAATAATGAAAGATCCTTTATCATATAATACAGGGGCAACTTTACTTGCAGTATTTGCTATAGCTCATTTTATATTTTTTAATAGTACATGGGGAGTTACATCAACATTTGCAGTATGGGGAGCAAAAATAGTTAAATTAATTGGAGCAACTCCAGAAAACTGGGGATATTTTCAAACACATGCTTCACAAGGTAAATCAATTTTAACTCCATTATTACAAGATGGTGGATCAATACGTAATATAGGAATAATACTTGGAGCAACTCTTGCAACTTTATTTGCTTCAGAATTTAGAATTAAAAAAATCAAAAATAAAAAACAAATTGTAGCAGGAATATTAGGTGGATTCTTAATGGGATTTGGTTCAAGATTAGCATTAGGATGTAATATAGGGGCATTATTTTCAGCTACAGCTGCATTATCACTTTCAGGATGGGTATTTGCAATATTCTTATTAGTTGGTGCTATTATAGGAAGTAAATTATTAGTGAAAGTATTTATGTAGGTATAGTTATGGATAAAAAAAGAGAAAGATATGATGTGTTAATAATAGGTGGGGGAAGTGCTGGTTTAACAGCAGCTATTTATTGTGGAAGAGCTAAATTAAAAACATTAGTATTTGAAAAAACATTAGTTGGAGGATTAGCAACATATACAAGTGATATTGCTAATTATCCTGGATTTCCTGAGGGAATAGGTGGAACTGAATTAATGAATTTATTTCATAAACAAGCTAAAAACTTCGATGTTAAGTTTAAATTAACTGATGTTAAGTCAGTTAAATTAGATAGTGAAATTAAAGAAGTTGAAACATTTAGAGTTATTTATGAAGCACCTGTAGTTGTTATTGCTGGTGGAGGTTATCCTAGATTAACAGGAGCAGTTAATGAAGATTTATTCTTATATGATAAAGGAATTTCATTTTGTGCAACATGTGATGCAGCAGCAAATACAGATAAAACTGTAATGGTAGTTGGTTCAGGAGATTCTGCTATAGAAGAGGGTATATTTTTAACTAAATTTGCTAAAAAAGTAATAGTTTCAGTAGTTCATGATGAGGGAATAATGGATTGTAATGAAATTGCAAAAGCTGAAGCTTTAGCTAATCCAAAAATGGAATTTATATGGAACAGTATGGTTAAAGAATACAAAGGTAATGAAAAATTAGAAACTGTTGTTTTAAAAAACACAAAAACTGGCGAAGATATTCCAGTAGATGTTGATACATGTTTCTTATTTATCGGATATTTACCAAATACTTCTTTATATAAAGATGTAATAGATTTATCTGCTAAAGGATATGTAATTACTAATGAAAAAATGGAAACTAATATTGAGGGTGTATTTGCAGCTGGAGATATAAGAGAGAAGTTTTTAAAGCAAGTATCAACTGCTGTAGGAGATGGAGCAATAGCTGGATATAATGCTGAAAAATTTATTAGTGAAAGTCATACATTTAATAATCAAATTTTAAATGATGGAAAAGAAACTCTTGTATATTTATATGATTCAAGTGATAGTAAGATGTTAGAATTTTTACCAAAAGCAGAAGAACATTCAAATTCTATAAATTATGAATTAGTTAAAGTAGATATATATAAAAGTAAATTCATAGCTAATAAATTAGAAATAAAAGAATTTCCTGCATTAGTATATTTAAAAGATAAAAAAATTACAGATATAAAACATGAAATATAGTTTGAAACTGAGGGAAACCTCAGTTTTTTATTTGAATATAAAGAAATTTTTGATATAATATATCTAGGAGGCTAAAATGATAGAAGAATGTTTTGGAGAAATTTGTCCTATTCCATTTTTAAAATTTGAAAGAATTTTTAATGAAATAGAAATTGGTGAAAATTTCACTATAATTGTTGATCAAAGTTGTGCTAAGGTTAAAATTGAAAATCATTGTAAGTATAAAAATATTAGATTTAAAACTATTGAACCAATAAATGGTATATGGGAAATAACAGTATGGAAATAAAAAGATAGTCACATTATAAAAATGACTATCTTTTTTAGCATATTGTATCAAGAATAAATTTCTCTATATAATCTATGACTTCTTTATGTTTCTTACTATTTTCAAATCTACGTGCAATAAATATCTCTTTTGTTATATTTATTCCTTTTATTTCAATAGCTTTTAATTCTTTTCTATAAATTTCTGTTTTAACAGAAGAATAAGGTAGAAAAGCTAAAAAATTTGATTGACTAACAGATTTTTTTATAGCTTCTATAGACTCAAGTTGGGTTATAATATTAAAACTTGAATAATTTGATATTACTTCCTCTATAGCTTCATTAATAGTATCATCACCTATATATTCAATGTATTTAAATTTGAATAAATCTGATAATTCAACTTTAGATAGCTTATTTTTATTAGAAGCTACTAATATGATATTCTCATCATAAGCCTTAGTATATTTAATTTTCCAAAATTCACAATTTTGACAATTTGAAACAAAACCTATATCTACAATACCATCTGCAATATCAGAAACAATTTTGGAAGAACTATTTTTTAATAATAGTGGAAACTTCATATTTTTAAATTTATCACTCAAATTATAGAGAACACACGGAAGAGAGTAGTTAGCTACAGACGGTACGGCAACTATTTTTAATTTTTTTACATTATCTTTAAAGTCTTTAATTTCTTTTCTAATTTCATTATCAATATCAATTAATTTCTTAAAATAATTATAAGCAATTTGTCCCTCTTTTGTTAAACTTACACCTTTATTTGTTCTATTTAATAATGTTGCACCAAGATCTAATTCTAATTTATTTATTATTTTTGAAAGAGCTGATTGAGTAATAAAAAGCTTGGTAGCTGTTTTAGAAATAGTCCCATATTCAATTAATTTAGTAAATGCCTTTATATTGTTTATATCCATATTTTATATCCTATCTGTATAAATTATTGATTTGTTCCTGTAATTCTTCATCTTCAATATATTCATCAAAACTCATTTCTTTGTAAATTAAACCTTTAGGAGTAATTTCTATTATTTTATTTGCAACTGTTTGAATAAATTCATGATCATGTGTTGTAAATAAAATAGTTCCATTGAATCTTGTTAGCCCTTTATTTAATGATGTTATAGATTCAAGATCTAAGTGATCGGTAGGATTATCTAATAATAAAACATTTGCACCAGATAACATCATTTTTGCTAACATACATCTAACCTTTTCACCACCAGATAATACTTTAGCTTCTTTTCTAGCATCATCACCAGAAAATAGCATACGTCCTAAAAATCCTCTAACATATTCTTCGTGTTGATCTTTAGAATATTGTCTTAACCAATCAATAAGTGAAAGATTTACATTTTCAAAATATTCTGAATTATCTTTAGGGAAATAGCTTTGTGTTGTAGTCATTCCCCATTCAAAACTACCACTATCAGCTTCTAATTCGCCAGATAATATTTGAAATAGAGTAGTCTTTGCAATATCATTTCTTGAAAGAATAGCAACTTTATCATTAGTATTAATAGTAAAACTAATGTTATCTAAAACTAATTCACCATCAATAGTTTTAGATAAGTTTTCAACTTTCAACATATTATTACCAGCTTCTCTTTCAGGTTTAAAGTCTACATATGGATATTTTCTATTTGAAACTTGCATATCTTCTAACTGTAGTTTATCTAATTGTTTTTTTCTACTTGTTGCTTGTTTTGATTTAGAGGCATTTGCAGAGAATCTTGCTATAAATTCTTGTAATTCTTTTCTTTTTTGTTCTATCTTTTTATTCTGATTTCTTAATAGTTCTTGCATTAATTGAGAAGATTCATACCAGAAGTTATAGTTTCCAACAAATAATTTAATTTTACCATAATCTATATCAGCAATATGAGTACATACTTTATTTAAAAAGTGTCTATCATGCGAAACTATTAATACAGTAGTAGTTTCAAGATCCATAATAAAATTTTCAAGCCAATTTACAGCTTTTAAGTCAAGTCCGTTTGTAGGCTCATCAAGTAATAATATATCTGGATTACCAAATAAACTTTGAGCAAGTAAAACTTTAACTTTTTCTGGTTCTGTAAGTTCTTTCATAAGCTTATAATGTAAATCAGGAGTAACTCCTAATCCATTTAAAAGTTTTTCAGCATTAGTTTCAGCATCCCAACCATCTAAATCTGCGAATTCACCTTCAAGTTCAGAAATTTTAATTCCATCTTCATCAGTAAATTCTGTTTTTGAATATATTTCATTTCTTTCTTGCATTATTTTATAAAGTTTTTCATGTCCCATAATAACAACATCTAATACCATACTTTCTTCAAAAGCAAAGTGATCTTGTTTTAAAAATGAAATTCTTTTATTTTTATCTATAATTATTTCTCCATTTGTAGAGTCAACTTCACCAGTTAAAACTTTTAAAAATGTTGATTTTCCTGCACCATTAGCTCCAATTATTCCATAACAATTACCCTCAGTAAATTTTATATTTACATCTTCGAATAATTTTCTTCCTCCAAATTGGACTGTTAAATTACTTGTAGTTATCATATTATATCCTTTCAAATATATTTTTTCTCAATATATTATATCAAAAAAAAGGCTTTTTTTCAAATCTTAAATATCTCTAAAAAGGTTGCTTTTATTTATTTAATTATAGTATAATGTTAATGAACATTAAAGAAAAAATATAGAAAAAAAAGAGGTGATTAAAATGGAAATACCAATAAAAGATGGTTTTAAATTTTTAAAGGGAGCGATAAAGTATCATCCTACAACCAAAGTGCCACTTGAATATATTATTAAAGATGATGCGGTTTGTATAACGATATTTGATGAAAATTTAGAAAAAGTATTATTCGTTGAACAATATCGTCCCGGTGTTGATAAAACCACATTTGAAAATGTTGCAGGTATTATTGATCCAGGAGAATCGCCTTATTTTGCGATAAATAGAGAGTTAAAAGAAGAAACAGGATATAATCTAAAAGATATAGTAGATGTAATATCAATGAAAAATCCTATGTTAGTTGATCCATATATGACACAATATATACATTTTTATGCAGGTAGATTAAAATCTAATGATATTATTCCAGGTGAAACAGATTTTGATGAAGCAGAGGATATTAAATCACATTGGATAAAAATTGATGAAATAGAGAATTATTTAATTGATATGAAAACATTATTATCAATAAAATATTTTTTACCAATTTTAAAGAAAATGAGTGTGAAAAATGAATAATAATTTAGATATAGAAAAATTAACACAGGAAGAAATAGATTTACTAAAACAAGAAATAAAGAGTAGATTAGATCATGAAGATGAAAAAGAATATTTTGAAGAAGATATAGATACAGAAGAAATAGCAGAGGATTTACAAAATTTAGAATCTGAAGAAGAAATAGAAGAATTTGTTGAAGAACATCATACTGTAGATATAGCAGATTCATTCTATGAAATTGATGATGATACAGAATTATTAAGAGTATTTAACTTATTTAGTGATGATGTAAAAATAGAAATATTTGAGCAATCTGATGAGGAATTACAAGTTCGTATTTTAAACTTACTTGAATTAGATAAAGCGATAGATATTTTAACATATTTACCTCCGGATGATGTTGCAGATATATTAGGGGTATTAGAATTAAGAAAAAGTAAAGAAATTTTAGATAATATGAAACGTTCTGATGCAAACAAGATAAGATTACTTTTAGGGTATGCAGATGATACAGCCGGTGGTATAATGACCACACAATATATAGCTTTTAAAAAGAATTTAAAAATTAAAGATATTATGGAGAAGATAAAAGTTATCGGACCTAAAACAGAATATATAGAAACTATTTTTGTATTAGATGAAGAATCAAGATTATTTGGAGAAGCCGATTTAAGAGATATATTAATATCATCTGATGATACAATGCTTGAAGAAATAACAAATGAAAATATTATTTATGTTGATCCGTATTATGACCAAGAAAAAGTTGCACAAATAGTTTCAAGATATGGTCTTAAAGTAGTTCCAGTTGTAAATAGAAAAGGTAATATGCTTGGAATAATTACTATAGATGACGTTATTGATGTAATTAACGAAGAAAATACTGAAGATATCTTAAAAATGCACGGAGCAGGAGATGATGAAACACTTGAAACAACTTTAAAGGATAGTGTTTTAAAAAGATTACCATGGCTTTCTATAAATCTAATAACGGCATTTTTAGCATCATTTACTGTTGGATTATTTTCTGAAACAATAGATGCTGTAGTAGCACTTGCTGTTTCAATGCCTATAGTTTCTGGTATGGGAGGAAATGCAGGAACTCAAAGTTTGGCAGTTACAATAAGATCTATAGCTTTAGATGAAAGTGATAGTGAAGAAAGTTGGAGAATTTCACTTAAATATATTTTACTTGGATTTATAAATGGTATTATTTTAGGTATTGTATGTGGAATAGCAATCTTTTTCTTTTATAGAAACTTTTATTTAAGTTTTGTAATATTTTTAGCTATGATAGGTAATTGTGTTATAGCATGTTTGGTAGGATACCTTATACCGGTTGGTCTAAAACTAGCTAAGATTGACCCTGCGATGGCTTCAGCAGTAGTTTTAACAACAATTACAGATATATGTGGGTTCTTTTTATTTTTAGGACTTGCAACATTATTTTTAGATAAATTAGTATAAATGAATATGTAGGTGAGTAAATGATTAGATTTATAATAATATTTTTTTTAACAAGTTTAGTTATTAATTTTACTAAAAAAATAGTTCAAAATTATAACGATAGATTTGAGAAATTAGTGGGTATTAATAATGAATTAATAATAACTAAAAAAGATTTTTTTACAATAAAAAATATATATGTTGATTTATTTCAAGTCAATGATATTTTAGTTAATTCTCTTTCTTTTAATTCTACTATTGAAGGACCTAAAATTAATAAGTTTAAAATAATATTAAGCGTTGAAAATAAAATGATATTTATTAATAAGAAAAACAATGTTTTAAAGCTAATTAAGGCTATAAAATTTTTAGATGAAAGTCTATATTATAAGGTTCTTGATAAAACTGTTTTTGCTTTTGACCCTATTAGATTAACTCTTGAAAAAGAGATGGAGGAAATTAATATTGGTTGAAAAGATTTTAGGTTATGAAGTTGAAAGAAAAAGAGTAAAAAATATCAATTTAAGAATAAGAAGTGATTTAACTATATTCATTTCTGCACCTATTAATATTGATAAATATTATATAGAACAATTTATTTTGTCTAAAAAAGATTGGATAGATAAAAATATAGCAAAAATCAAAGAATATAGTAAAAATATTCAAGATGAAACTTTAGAAAATGGAACAAAAATTAAATTTTTAGGTAATTATTTTGAAGTTGAAATAATTAAAAATACATATGATAATGTAACTATTTTAAATGATAAAGTTATAATAAATACTAAAAATGATGATTTTAATTATAAAATGAAATTAATAGAACAATTTTACTATAAAGAAGCTGAAAAAGTATTTAAAGAAAGAATTTCTATGTATTTGTCAATAATGAATGAAAATATAGAAAGATTAATAATAAAGAAAATTAAAGGTAAGTGGGGATATTGTAAGCCTAATGAAAAAATAGTGGCATTAAATACTAAATTAATAAAGCGTTCTTTATTTGAAATTGATTATGTAATAATACATGAATTATCTCATTTAAAACACCCGAATCATAGTATTAATTTCTATAGACATGTAGAAAAATATATGAAAAATTACAAAGAAGCTGAGAAAAAATTAAAATATAAGTAAGGAGATATTTATGGATTAAATGTTTCAAACGAGTATGAAAAAGCTATAGAACAGAAAAGTGCAGAACAAGCAGTCGAAAAAGCAAAATCTGAACAAGAAAAATTTATCTGTAGAAACAGAAAATAGAGTTAAATTAGCAGAATATATCAGGTTGAAAGTAATTCATTAAGTAAGTAATTATTACAAAAAATGACTAATATTAATTAATGATATTTTAAAATAAAGGAGAATATATGAAAATAAGAATGACAACAAATAAAGGGGATATAATATTGAATTTGTTTGAGGAATCAGCTCCAATTACAGTTGCAAATTTTATAAACCTAGTTAATAGAGGTTTTTATAATGGTTTAAAGTTTCATAGAGTAATAGAGGACTTTATGGCACAAGGTGGAGATCCTACTGGAACAGGTATGGGTGGTCCAGGATATATGTTTGGCGATGAAGTATATAATGGATATGTCTTTGATAAACCTGGATATTTAGCAATGGCAAATGCAGGTCCTAATACCAATGGATCACAGTTTTTTATAACTACTGTAGTTACAGAATGGTTAAATAATAATCATACAATATTTGGAGAAGTTAATACAGAAGAGGATTTAAATATTGTTAAGTCATTAGTTACTGGAGATATAATGGAAAAAGTAGAAGTTATAGAAACTAATGAAGATTATTTAGAAAAAGTTGTAGATATAATTGCAGAATTTAATAAGAAATTAGATAAAACAAAATAAAAATATTATAAATAAACTGTTTGGTCTAAATTCTGATATGTATAGAAAAAGCTATTCATTTGAATAGCTTTTTTATTTTACATTATTTTCAAGTTGTGATAATTTTTCATCAATTAAATTTAATATATATTCTTTATCTTTTTCATTATTAACAAAATCAATTTCATCTACATTAATAGTAATTATTTCAGATATGTTATAATTTTTAAAATATTCTCTATAATGTCTATCTAAACTTTCCCAGTAGTATCTAGGCACTATTTGTTCATAATCTCTACCTCTTTTTTTAATTTTTGCAAGGGCAGAATCAACAGAAGTTTCTAAATATATCATTAAAGCTGGTTTTTCAACATGTTCTAACATATTAAAAAGTAATTCTTCATATAAATCAAATTCTTCTTGAGTCATATCTCCATCTTCAACTAACATTTTAGAGAATATTACATCTCCATAAATAGATCTATCCATAACACATTTTCCAAGTCTTGAAGCATTCTTTATTGCTTGAAATCTTTTATTTAAGAAAAAAATCTGTAAAGGGAAAGACCATCTTTTTCTATCATAGTAATATTTATCAAGAATAGGATTATCAATAACAGGCTCTTCATATAATACAGAATCATATTTCTCAGCTAAAATCTTTCCTAGAGATGATTTACCTACACCTACAACACCATCGACACAAATTATTCCTTTCATTGTACACTCCTTAATTTTTAATTTTTTAAAATAATTTTTATAATAATTTCTATGCATTATTTTTACTCCTACACATATATTTAAATAAATTATACCACAATAATGTATCATAAAACAAACTTATTTTTTATTTAAATTATATTCATCTAAATAAGAAAAATAGTTTTTTTTAAATTTAAAGCCAATTATTTTTTCAATATTTACATTGAATGTAGAAGAGAGTATCTTTTTCTTAATATTTGGATTTAAAATAGATAATTGTTTAATAAATTCTTTAGTTTCACGTCTTTTACTTGAAGTTTTTTCAGCTGCAACAGTACATCCACAATTCATTGCTTGAATACCGTTATTTTTTACAAATTTAATAATATTTTTTTCTTCAACATAGAATAGAGGTCGTATAAGTTCAATATCAAAATTATCGGACTTTAATTTTGGCAACATAGTTTCAAATTTACCCATATAAAACATTGACATTAGAGTAGTTTCAATAACATCATCTAAATGATGACCTAACGCTAACTTATTACAACCAAGCTCTGTAGCTTTTGAATAAAGCGAACCACGACGCATTTTAGCACACATATAGCAGGGATAATCTTTGGCTATTTTACCTGCAATATCAAAAATATTATCATTATATATATAACAGGGTATATTCAAATGATTTAGATTTAATTTTAAATTATCAAGATTATGTTGATTAAATCCAGGATTCATTGCAATAAATACCAGTTCAAATTTTGTTTTAGAAGCTCTTTTTAATTCTTGAAATAGTTTAGCAAGTAATAATGAATCTTTACCACCAGATATTGCAACAGCAATCTTATCATTTTCTTTAACTAAGTCAAAATCTTTTAAAGCCTTTATAAAAGGAGACCATAATAAGTCTCTATATTTTTTTTGTATACTTTTTTCAATAACTTCAAGAGGTTGTAGTGGAACATCTGTAAGTATTAAAGGGCAGTCAGTTTGACCTAAAGACATATTATCTCCTTTCTTAATTTTCTAATTATACATAAGATATATTATCGGACTTAACTTATAATATTAAATAAAATTTGTTTAGCTACAAAATCTTTTGTATTTTTATTAATTTCAATTTCATTATTATTTCTATCATAAATGAAAACTTTATTGTCATCAGAATTAAATCCTATTGAATTATCTGATATGTCATTTAAAATAATATAATCTAAATTTTTATTTATCAATTTTATTTTTGCATTTTCTTTTATATTTTCACTTTCAGCTGAAAAACCAATTAATTTAAATTTTCTTGGTTTAATTTCTGATAATTCCTTTAGAATATCCACATTTAATTCTAATTCCAATTTCAAATCTTTTAATTGATTCTTTTTAATTTTATTATTTGAATAATTTTTGACTTTGAAATCAGATACGGCTGCAACCATGAAAATGTAATCAATATCATCAATATTATCTAATACAGATTTGTGCATTTGATCTGCATTTTCCACATAAATTAGTTTTGAAATACCATTTGGAACTTTTAAATCTAATTTTGTACTTATTAATGTAACATCTGCACCTTGTAATGTAGCTTGTCTAGCTAATGAATATCCCATTTTTCCACTTGACTTATTTGTAATATGTCTAACGGGATCTATATTTTCTATAGTTCCACCAGCAGTAATAAGGATTTTTTTACCCTTAAAAACATCTGTTTTTTCAACATTGAATATTATATTATCAACAATAACATCAACATCAGGTAATTTACCTATTCCAAAATCTCCACATGCAAGTAATCCAGTTGTTGGTTGAATTATATTATATCCATGCTTTAAAAGACTATTTAAATTTGTTTGCAAAATTGGATTTAAATACATATTTGTATTCATAGCTGGAAAAATCATAACTTTTTTAGAATCACATACTGCTAAAAATGTAGATAAAAAATCATCAGCTATACCATTTGCAATTTTTCCAATAATATTATATGTAGCTGGAATAATACATACTAAATCAGCACTCTTAGCTATTTCAATATGAGAAACAGAAGTTTCATCTTTATCAAATGTATTTATATAAACCTTATTTCCTGTTAATGTTTGAAATAATAATGGTGAAATAAACTTTGAAGCATTATCTGACATTATAACACTTACATTATAATTATTTTTCTTTAATTTAGAACAAACATCTAATGCTTTATAACACGCTATTCCTGATGTAACTCCTATTACAATATTTTTCATATTATCACCTCTCATCACATAATTATACAATATTAATTTTTTAAATTCAACATAAGTTTACTTTTTAAATATTTTATTTTTAAAATAAATTCACAATTCACATTATAATTATGAATTAAGATGCTTTCTCTTCAAAATAAACAAGTAATAATCATGTTTTCAAATAAAACACAAACATTAAAATATTCACTCAATGTAAAGTTATTCACATTACACATTTCTGTTTAATTATGTATTGTTATAATTTTGCAACTCAACTTATTTGTTGTTGCGTTTTTGTTACACTGTATCATTTGTCGTGGATTTATGGCGTTTTGAGTGTGTTTTAATTTTGAAACAAGACATTTTTATTTTATTCTAAATAAAAAAACACCTACTATTGAGGTGTTATTCAAATATTTCTTTCATATATTTACCAATATTTTCTACAATATCATTTGGATTAATTATATATTGTTTTTTTCTTAACTCATCAGCTATATACCCATGTAGATATGTTGCAATTATAGCTGATTTTTTTAAACTATAGCCTTGTGAATTTATTGAAGCAATCATTCCTGTTAATACATCTCCCATACCTGCATTAGCCATATATGGATTTCCTGTATCAATAATATATACTTCTTTACCATCACAAATATATGTATTTTTTCCTTTAAGTAATAATGTTGCCTTATTTCTTCTTGTATAATCTAATACAGCTTCAATAGGACTTTTTAATATATAATCTAGTTCTATATTGCTAATTCTTGAAAATTCGCCAGTATGAGGTGTTAAAAGAGTTTTTTCTGCATTATTAAAACTTATATTATTATTTAATCCTCCTGCATCTATAACCATATCTTTATCATCTTTATACTCTTCAATTATATTGTATATATATTCATTAAAAGTCATTCCTGGACCTATAGCTATTGTAGTTGCTTTATCTAATTTATTAATATCTCTTTCAAATATTACTTCAGGAACATTTCTAGTTACATCTTCTATTTTATTATAGTCCGATAATAAATAAGTGTATCCACTTCCACATTTCACACATGATTTAACAGCCAATTCTGCAGCACCATAATAATCTTTTGAACCTGCAACTATATATGTTTTACCATATGTTGTTTTATTATCTTCTTCTTTTCTTTTTATTTCTATATTTTTTATATCAGATTTCTCTATTAAATATACATTTGAAAATTTCTTTAATTCATTATTAGGTATAATAATGTTGGTTATAACTTCTATTTCACCAGTATTAATTTTGCTATTATAGTTCAAAAATCCTTGTTTATAAGTCATAATACTTAATGTTTTATCTGCTTCTATACAAGCTCCGTAAGTATTACCATATTTTGAATCTAGTCCAGATGGTATATCTATACTATAAACTTTAAATTGAGATAATATTTTATATTTATTCACTTTATATATTATTTCCTTTATATACCTAGGAAGCTCTTTATTTAATCCCGTACCAAAAATAGCATCAATAACTACATCTGTTTTTTGTAAATAAAAATCTAGTTTATCAATATTTTCAATTATTCTTAGCCCTAATAACTCACATCTTCTTATATTCTTTTTACATTCTTGACTATAATAATCACTTTTTAATTTAAAAATTATTACTTCTTTATTATTAGCATGTAACATTCTTGCTAACGCATAACCATCTCCACCATTATTACCAAAACCTGCAATAATCAAATATGTTTCATAATTTTTATCTAAGCTATCATATAACTTATATACTACATTTTCCATTAATAAATCTTTATTAACTTCACATTGATTTTCTATATAATCATCTATTTTTTGAGTAGTTAAATAATCTCCAACTATTTTCATAATTCTACCTTTAATTCTTTTAGATACTCTTTTATTTTTTCTTTTAATTCAGGATGTCTTAATCCAAATTCTACATTAGCTTTAAACATACCAAATTTATCTCCTGTATCATATCTTAACCCATCAAATTCATAAGAATAAAGTTTAGATTCACCTTTTTGAGCCATTTTTAATATAGCCGGTGTTAATTGTATTTCAAAATCAATTGGTGTTTCTTCCTTTAAATATTTAAATATTTGTGGTTCTAAAATGTATCTACCTAAAGCTGCAAAATCACTAGGTGCATCTTCAACATTTGGTTTTTCAACAAAATTTTCAATTTCATATATATTATTATCTATTTTTTTACCTTGTTTAATTATTCCATATTTATTCAAATCTTTTTTAGGTACTTTTTGTACTCCTATGAAACTTCCACCACCATTTTTTTCATATGCTTCTATTAATTGTTTAGAAACTGGGATTTCTCCTTTTTCTTTATCAGTGTAAATTATATCATCACCTAATAAAATTAAAAAAGGTTCATTGGCAACAAAAGATTCTGCACATGATATTGCATGTCCAAGACCTAGTGGTAATTTTTGTCTAACATAATACATATTAATCATTTTAGAAATATTTTGTACTTCATTAAATAATTTTTCTTTTCCTTTTTCTTTTAATATAGCTTCTAACTCATAAGAATAATCAAAATGATTTTCTATAGACTGCTTATTTCTTCCAGTAATTATTAAAATTTCTTGTATTCCACTTTCTATAAGTTCTTCTACTAGATATTGTAGTGCTGGCTTATCTACTATGCTTAACATTTCTTTAGGTTGTGCTTTAGTAGCAGGTAAAACTCTAGTACCAAGACCTGCTGCAGGTATGATTGCTTTACGAATTTTCATATTATTTCAACTCCTTAAAATATTTACTTCTTTTTATATAATAAGTATATCCCATTTTTTGTCTAATTTCTACTATCCCTACAAAAACATCATTAAAATATATCTTTAAATATTTATCATTTTCATTTATATTTTTTAATTCAATAATCTTAGTCATACCATTATATAACTCTTTATATAAAGCTTTATCTACTTCAAGTTTCTTATAGTCAAATATTTCATCTATTGTAATTTTTTTATTCACATCATCAAAAGAAAAATTATTTATTTTTTCTCTAACTAATTTAGTCATAGTTGCATATGTATTTAAATCTCTTCCTATATCTCTAACAAGCGATCTAATATATGTACCACTACTTACATCAGCTCTAAAGGAAATTACATTATCAAAAAAGGAAATATCGTAAATATTGGTTATTTCTACTTCTCTTCCCTCTAATTTAATTTCAATACCTTTCCTAGCTAAATCATATAATTTTACTCCATTTTTTTTAATTGCAGAAAACATAGGTGGAATTTGACTAAATTTACAAATATATTTTTTCATAACATCTTGAATATCATTTAATTTAATATCAATTACATGATTAATCTTATTAGTTATCTCTCCCTCTAAATCAAATGTATTAGTTTCATAACCAAGTTCCATTTCTACATAATAAGTTTTAGAATGTTTCATTAAATAATTTGAAAATTTTGTAGCATCATTTGCCATAACTATCATTAATCCCTCTGCCATAGGATCAAGTGTACCAGCATGTCCAATCTTTTTTATATTCATTTCTCTTCTAATTTTTTGTATATATGAAAAAGATGTTATATTTCTAGGTTTATTTAAAATTAATATAAAGTCGTCCATTTTTCCTCCTTTCAAAAAATAGGCAATATATACATTGCCTAATTATTTGAAACATTATTTATAATTATTGTAATTTTTGTACCAACATTAACTTTTGATTCAATTCTATAATGATGATTTTGAATTTCTAATATTCTTTTAAAAATAGATAATCCTAATCCATAACCTCCAGTTTCTTTATTACGTGATTCATCTACTCTATAAAATCTATCAAATATTTTCTCAACTTCATCTTCTTTAATTCCATATCCTTCATCTCTAACTACAAACATTCCACAATTATTTTTTTTATCATATATACTTGAAATATATACATTAGAATTTTCCGGAGAATATTTTAATCCATTTTCTATTATTATTCTAAGTGATTGTAATAATAGATTTTCATCAGAAATAAATTTAAATGTTTCACTTTTATCAATAACAACTTTTTTATTTTGACTAACTAGTCTATAATCTGTTTCTATTTGATTTAAAATCTTACTTGAATTAATAGACACTTTATTTAACATCTTAATATTCTTTTCATCACCACGTGATAAAAATAGTAAAGATGTAATTAATTTAGTCATGTTTTCACTTTCTTTTACTATAGAATCTGTAGATTCAATCAATAATTCATTTTTAGGACTTTCTTTTTCCTCATCTGTGAATGATTTAATGTATCTTCTATTAATAAGCTCAGCATAACCTTTTATTATTGAAATAGGTGTCCTAAGTTCATGTGAGACATCAGAAATAAATCTCGATTGTTTATCAAATGTAAGATTTATTTTATCCAACATTTCATTTATTATATTAGTTAAATCAAATAATTCATCTCTAACTTCAGGAAATGGTATTCTACGTGATAAATCTCCACGTGAAATTTCTTTAGAAGTATTAATAATATTTATTATTGGTCTTAAAATTCTATTACTAATTTCCCTTGAAGTTAAAAATATTAAAATTAAACCTAATAAAGAACTTAATAAAAATAATATTTTTAAAGTATTGATCGTTTTAATGTGTTGGTCAACATTCTTTAATATATATACTTCAAATATAGCTCCTTTAATATTCTTAGTTAGTTTAACAACAGAAAATTTTGATGC
Source organism: Streptobacillus ratti (assembly GCF_001891165.1). Taxonomy (NCBI): domain Bacteria; kingdom Fusobacteriati; phylum Fusobacteriota; class Fusobacteriia; order Fusobacteriales; family Leptotrichiaceae; genus Streptobacillus; species Streptobacillus ratti. The sequence continues at coordinate 34,019 of NZ_LKKW01000008.1, forward strand.
TATTTTAGAATCACCATTTAATGCAATAGTTTTTGGAATAAGCATATTAGAATTAATATTATTAAACACTTTTTTTACATTATTACTATTAATAGTAAAATCAAAAGTATTTAATGCTATCATATCTAAATTATTTTTAGCTACAATATGTACAATATATTTAAAATCTTCATCACCCGGATTAAAAGGTTTTGGATATACTATACTTTGATCTTTAATAATAGGCTCAAACCTTAATTTTAATTTTTTTTCATTATATTTATTAGTATAATCCTCAATTCTTGAAAAATATGAATTTATTTCATTTACCTTAGCAGTGTATTGAGAAATTAAAACATTATTATGTTGTCTGTTTAATATAAAAAATAGGATTACGGTTGAAAATATTGTAATAAAAACAAATACAAAACTAAAGGTAACTGTAATTCTATTCTTTATTCCAAATAGTTTTTTTAAATCATTATTTGAATACAAATCCTATACCTCTTTTTGTTTGAATGAATTTTCTTGAATAAGGTTTATCAATTTTATCTCTTAGATATTTAATATATAAATCTAAGATATTATTATTTCCAATTTGATCAAATCCCCATACTTCTTCTAATATATTATCTCTATCTAAAACTATTCCTTTGTTTAAGACTAGGTAGTCTAATAGGTCAAATTCCTTTTTAGATAATTGTATTAATTCTCCACCTCTATATACTTCATGAGCTGTATATGATATCTTTAAGTCTTCAAATATGAAATCTTCTTTCTTTTTATTTTTCATACTTGAACGTCTTAATAAAGCTTTTACTCTAGCTATTAATTCTTCATTTGAAAAAGGTTTTGTTATATAATCATCTGCTCCATAATCAAATGATATAACTTTATCTGTTATTTGATCTTTAGCTGTTAAAAATATTATCGGTATATCAGAATCTTCTCTAATTCTTTTACAAATCTCAAAACCATTCATTTTAGGTAACATTACATCTAATAATATTAAATCAAAATGATTATATTTAGCAGCTAATAATCCCTCTTTACCATCATTTTCAATTTGTACATCAAATCCCTCAAATTTCAATTCTACTTCTATAATCCTAGCAATTTTAACATCATCTTCTATAATTAAAATCTTTTCCTTCATATTAGAACGTCCTTTCTATTATTTATTCTTACCACAAGAACATTGTTTAGGAACAAATCCATCATTTGTCTGTTCAGTATGTGAAATATCCATATCTGAGTCTGATATACCCTCTGGTAATTTAACTCTAATTAAATCAAGTTCTCCCATTTCAATGTCAGTTTCAATAATTGCAATAGTATTTGGATGTACTATTTCTTCAAATTCTTCTGTTTTTACATTTAAAAAACCATCTAGTCTAAATTTAACAGGGTCTTGATTAGGTCTTATTAATTCAAGTTCAACCTCAGATGCTATAATTCTATTTCTAATTTGTATTTTATATTTATTTGTATCAACCTTTTCTAATACATTTGCAACTAATTGATAAGTCTGTGAATAAGACGAACTAGTATTATAGTTTTGATCAAATTCATTTGTAGAACCAAAGAAAAATCCAGATGAATATAATCTATGACTTATTGTTTGTAATTCATATAACCATTTTGGATTGTATTTATAGTTTCCTGAGTAATATAAATCAATTGCTTCTCTATATTGTTTAGTAACTGTTGAATTATAGTAAATAGACTTCATTCTTCCCTCTATTTTTAAAGAATCTACACCAGCTTCTAAAATTTTATCTATAAATTCTATGGTACATAAATCTTTTGCATTGAATATAAAAGTACCACCCTCATCTTCTATTATATCATGGGCTCCTGTTTCTTCATGTCCCTCTGCAATTACCTTATAATTCCATCTACAATCTTGTGCACAAATACCTCTATTTGCATCTCTTGATGTAAAATAATTACTTAATAAACATCTTCCAGATACAGCCATACACATAGCACCATGAATGAACACTTCAAGTTCAATATCTGGTACTTTTTCTTTTATTTGTTTAATTTCATGTAAAGACATCTCTCTTGCTAGAATTACTCTAGTTGCTCCCATATCTCTATAAGCCTTAACTGTCATCCAGTTTGTTGCATTAGCTTGTGTACTTACATGTACTTCTAAATTAGGGGCATGTTCTCTAACTTGCTGTATTATTCCTAAATCTCCAACTATTACAGCATCTACATTTGCTTTTTCTAAAAATTTAATAAATTTAGGAATATAATTTACTTCTTGATTATGTGCAAAAATATTTAATGTTACATAAACTTTCTTTCCTAAAGAATGAGCATATTTAACAGCTTCTATTAATTGCTTATCAGTAAAATTAGCACTCATTCCTCTTAAATTAAATCCTCTCCCACCTATATATACAGCATCTGCTCCAAAATGAAAAGCAGCTTTTAATTTCTCCATGTTACCAGCAGGTGCAAGTAGCTCTGCTTTTTTTATCATTATTCCTCCTTATTCTTCTTCAGTTTGTCTTGTGTAGTATTCATGTTCAAACTCAGCAGTAGGATTTAAGAATTTTTGTTTAGCTTTCTCAAATAATAAAACCATACTTCCAGTCTGTCCATTTCTATGTTTTGCAAGCAATAATTCAATAGGAAATACATTTTTCTGCATATCAGCTATATTATTTTTTCTTGCTTGATGATATTCTGGATTAAAAATAAATAACACTTGGTCTGCATCTTGTTCAATAGATCCAGATTCTCTTAAATCAGATAAAATAGGTCTTTTATCTTCACGTGAATCAACTTTTCTTGATAATTGAGATAAAGCAAGTATAGGAACGTTTAATTCCTTAGCAAGTAATTTTAAACCTCTTGATATCTCAGATATTTCTTGTTCCCTACTACCAGCTCTTGAATTTCCTTGTATTAATTGAAGATAATCAATGATTATAAGTCCAATATCTTCGCCTTCTCTTTGTATATTTCTACAAGTATTTTTAATATTAGAAATAGTTGGAGTAGCACCCGCATCAATTAATATCTTCATTTTTGCTAATTTATCCAATGCTTGACTATAATTTTGCATAATTTCAGTATTGTTTATAAAATTAACATCTTTAATTTTTTCTAATTCTATATTTCCTACAATAGAAATTAATTTCTTTAATAGTTCATCTTCACCCATTTCTAAACTGAAAATTAATACTTTCTTACCACTTTCAGCAACATTTAAACCAATATTTAAAGATAAAGTTGTTTTACCAACTGATGGTCTTGCTGCAAGAATAATTAAATTACTTGGGTGTAACCCTTTTGTTATTTCATCATATCTTTTATACTTTGTTTTAACTGTTGTTTCTAGCAATGGATTTTCTTTTAAAGTTTTTATTCTATCAAATTCTTTATAAGCTAGTGTATCTATTCTAATAACTCCAGTATTAGTTGTATCATTATATAGTTTACTTATTTCAAGTTGAGAATTTTCAAGTATAATTTTTGATTCATGATTTTTATATAATTGTTCATTAATATTTTTAGCCAAATTTGACAATTTTCTTTTTTTAGAGTATTCAAGTATAGTTTCTAAATAAATCAAAGCATTAGCAGAAGAATATGCAGATTCAACTAAACTAAGTAAATAATCTAACCCACCAACTTTTTCAAGTTTATTTTGTGTTTTAAGTATTTCACTTAAAACATAAACATCTAAATCTAAATTATCTTTTTCATCAACATATTTTAACATTGCTTCATAAACTAATTTATTAGTTATTGAATAAAAATCATCAGGCTTTAATAAAGGTGTAATTTCACTTAATAAATTAGGGTCAATTAAAATAGAACCTAAAATCGATTGTTCAAAATGTGTATTATGTAATGTATTTTCTACTTTTTCCATGAAAACTCCTATAGACCTGTTACATTAACTTTTAAAATTGTTTTTATATCTGCATAAAGCTTAATTTCAACATTATGTAATCCAAGTGATTTTAATCTAGCATCATTTCCCATTTTCTTTTTATCTATTTCTACTTTAAGTTGCTCTCTAACAGCTTCTTCTATTTCTTTAGCTCCTAAAGAACCAAAAATTTTACCATCTTTTCCAAGTTTAACTTTTAATACTATAGTATTTTTTTCTAAAATTTCTTTTATTTCATTTGCATGTTTTACTTCTCTTTCTATATTTTTAGAAATTTTATTTTTCTTACTTTCTAATTTATTTATATTTTCAGGTGTTGCAGGAACAGCTTTATTTTGAGCAAATAAAAAATTATTTGCATATCCATCTTTTACTTCAATTATTTCATCTTTTTTACCTACACTTTTTATATTTTCTTTTAAAATTACTTTTACTTTCATTTCTAATCTCCTTATTTTTCTATAGCATTAAATATAGAAATTATTTTATTTTTTATTTCTTCATCAAATTCTTCTTTTTCCTCATTTGTACCCTCAATTAATAGGTTATATTTAAAACCAAATTTTTTCTCAAGTTCTTTTTCAAGAAAATCTATAGTATTTTCTGAATTTAAATATCTAAAATAATAATTAGATTTATCATTTATTATTGTAATGTTATTATTTTGAACAGAAATTTTAGTATCCTTTATTAAGTTATAGTATCTCTGTCTTCCAAGTTCATATAAATGTTTAATAAAAATCTCCCATTTTTCTAAACTAAAATCTACTTCCACATTATTTTTTATTTGAGTTGTAGTAACATTTACAACATTATTCACTTTTAAAATTTTATTTATTATTATATATGCTAATAACCTTTTATCTTCCTCATTTTTATATTTAACTAATATTTCTAAAATATTTGAAATAATATGTATTTTCAATTCTAAATCAATATCTTGCTGTTTAATATATTTACAAAAATCTCTTAAAAATTGATCAATCTGAATCCCTTCAATCCATAATTTATCTATAAATGATATTAGCTCATTTTTATTATTTTTAGTTATAAGATTAGTAAAATTATTATAAAATATTTTAGGTACAACTCCTAATGCTTTTTCTGTTTTATCTATAGTTATTTCATCTTCATTATAATAATTTGAAGTTACCTGTTCAAAAATAGAAAAAGAATCTCTTGCAGATCCCTCAGACTTAGAATATATTAATTCCAAACTTTCAGTATCAATATTAATATTTTCATTTTCAGCGACTTTTTTTAACATATTAATTATATCATTTTCACTAATAGTTTTAAAATCATATCTTTGACAACGAGAGATAACTGTATCAGGTATTTTTTCAATTTCTGTTGTAGCTAAAATAAATATAATATGTTTAGGTGGTTCTTCTAATATTTTTAACAAAGCATTAAATGCCTCTTTAGTCAACATATGTACTTCATCTATAATATACACTTTTTTTCTACATTTAACTGGTAGATAACCCGTACTTTCTTTTAAATCTCTAATTTCATCTATACCTCTATTTGATGCAGCATCTATCTCAATTATATCTACAGCTATACCTTTAGTAATTTCATTACAATTTTCACAAGTATCACAAGGATTAGATGTGATTCCAGAATTACAATTTACTCCTTTTGCAATTAATCTAGCAATGGTAGTTTTACCAACTCCACGTGGACCATTAAATAGATAAGCATGAGATAATTTATCATTATCTAAACTATTTTTTATTGCTCTTACTATATGCTCTTGTCCATATAATTGAGAAAAATTTTGAGGTCTATATTTTCTATATAATGTTATGTTTTCCATTTTTTACTCCCCTATATAATCAAAATACATAATTTGATTAATATTATAGAACAACTTTTAGTAATTTCTTCTGATCATCAGTTAAATAATTAATAGCAATATTTTTTCTAACAGCTCTATCAAAAAGAGTAATATAACTACCTTGATTTTCTTCTGGTTCCATTATATAATCGCCCTTTTGTATATATTCTTCTAAAGCTGGTATATTATCTTTTAATCTATAAATTATACCTAATTGTTTTTCTAAATATTCTAAATCCATTATGGTTAATAATTTAGATTCTATTTCTTTCATTTCTTTTATGGTATCATTGTCCATTAATAAATAAAAAATATTATCAAGACCTATTGAGAATCCAATTATTGATTTTTTTTCTTTTCTTAAGTTATAGTTAATTTCAGAAATTAAAATATTTATTAATACATCTTCATATTCATCTTCTTTTTTTTCAAAATCATCAAAATCAACATCAGTTAATTTATCCAAATAATCATTAACTAATCTTTTCATACCTTTTGTATAGTTTTTAGATTTATAGTTATGAAAATATCCATTAGTTAGTTCAGCAGTTAAGTAATAGAAAAAAGTTTCATAATTTTCTATTTCTCCATCAGTATCTTCAAATCCAATATATTCTAAGACAGCATTTTTTAGGTCTTTATTATACGCATCAACTGCATTTTTATATAATTCATATTCTATGTTAAATAATCTAGCAAAATTATGTAGTTTATTATATTCTATATTTAAATCTTCCATTATTTAATATTTCCTTTCAACAATTTTAAAAATTCTTTTGAAGTTGTTATTTCTTCTATATTATCTTTAATTCTCGGATTAATTTTTTTATTAATAAAAACATGTAATTGCTTTATAAATTCAAAATAATATATATCTTTTCTATCAAATAATAATAAGAGTAACATTATTATTTCAATTATAGTTAAATCAATACCATTAATTAAAACAGAGCCTTTTTGCTTAAATTGTTTTAATAATGTAGTTTCTAAAGGTATCTTAATTAAATCTAAAACAAACTTAGAATTTAAATTAGTATTTCTCTTCAAAGGACTATCATCAATATTAAATACTGTTCCTATATCTGTTAAATTTATTATTAAATCTATATTATTTAATCTTTCTATATCAAGAAAGCTTTTAAAATACTCACCTTTTTCAAGTTTTATTGCATTATTTGGTTTTATAGATGCCAGATGTATTTTATTAATTTGACTTTCTTTAAGTGCATCATATATTGCATTAAAATATTCATTAGTTTCAAGTATCAATATATTTGAATTTTCAACTTTAAAATTTGAATATTTAAGCAATTCTTTAAATGCTATTTTTTTCAAAAATACTTTTTCAACTAAATCATCTTTTTTAAAAATAAAATCATATTTATTTTTTAAGTTATCCTCAAAAAATATAGCATCATATTCTGTTAAATATTCATCCCAATTTTCTAATTTATATTCAATATGATATAACTCAGAATTTAAATTTTTAACTTCCTTAATTCTGTTATGTAATATTCTATAAATCTCAAAATTATTTTTATTACCAACATAAGCTATTTTTTTCATAATAAGTTCCTCAATTCTTCATCTGTTAATTCCCTATATTCTCCTAAATTTAAATTTTCATCTAATGTTAAAGAACCCATAGAAATTCTTTTAAGATATTTCACTTCATTATGGACTGCTTTAAACATACGTTTTACCTGATGAAATTTACCCTCAGTTATAATTATATATAATTTGTAATCATCAATTTTAATTATTTTAGAAGCTTTAGTAACTATTCCTTCTCCTATATCTATTCCACTTTCAATATTTTGTATATCATCAAAAGAAATAGGTGAATTTAATTCGACATAATACTTTTTTTCAACATGCTTTCTAGGTGAAAGTAAATTATGTGCTAAATCACCATCATTTGTTAATAGTAATAATCCCTCTGTATCAATATCCAATCTACCAACAGGAAATAATTTATATGTTTTAAAATCTGTAATTAAATCTAAAACTGTTTTTTGTTTACTATCATCAGTTGCACTTATATATCCCTTTGGTTTATTTAACATGATATATCTAAATTTAGTGTATCTAATTATATTATTTTCATATTTAATAACATCTTTTATTTCATTAATTTGTACATCAGGAGATACTACAATTTTATCATTGACAAATATTTTTCTAGTTTTAATAATTTCTTTTACTTCTTTTCTAGTCCCTATTCCACTATTGGCTAAAAATTTATCTAATCTCATATATTTCCCTTTATATAAAAGGGATGCAATAAACGCATCCCCTAGTTTTTAATTTCAAAATACCCCGGCTTTGATGACTTACATTTTTCAGTTAAATATTCTATTAAAGCTTGAAATTCCTTGTTAGAATTCTCATCGTAAATATCTGGTAAATTCTCAAAACTTTGATTTTCTACTATATATTTTTTTACTACATCTTTTTTCTCTCTAAACTTACTATCTTTAGTTGATAATTTTACTCCCTTTTGATCAATTTTATCAAAATCAACAGAAAGAATTCTTGAATTTTTTATAATTACTCTCATTGTTAATATGTAACCATCTTTTTTATAAGCCGCTTCATACTTACCATCATTATAATTTGAAAAAGTTGTTATACCTATAATTGTTAAAATCATTAACCAAAATCTTTTCATGGATATCATCCTCCTATTCGATTATATTTTATCATATTTTTATCATTTTTTCAAATAAAAATGCCACAAATGTGGCATACCTAAATTCCAAAAGT
>NZ_LKKW01000009.1 GCF_001891165.1 Streptobacillus ratti
TCTCTACTTTTTAAAAATTTTTCTATTGTTTTCATTGCTTATACCTCTATTTTTATTACATAAATCTCCATAAATTTACATAAAATTTTGTTTCATCTTTTTTTACAACTTTTTCTTTTATCTCTCCTTTATTTGATAGCTCTTCTAAACAATAATGTAATTTTCCTTTTTCTAATTCTGTTTCATATAGCTTAGAGTATGTTAATAAATGTTTCCCATTTTTATATGAATAATAGATATTAAAATCTGTATTTCCATATTCATCTTTTACAAAGCCTATTACCTCAATCTCATCTCCATCAAATTCAAAATGTGAAATATCTTCATATTCTCCACTTGGTGTCTTGTAATATACTTCTTCTGATGAGTCTGATAAATAGATTATATAATCTCTAATTTTTTCTTTATCTTTAATTATAGTTTTTCTTGTTGTAAGTTCTACTAATTCATATACTTTTATTTCTTCTATTGACATATCTAATTCTTCTAAATACTCATCAAAATTAAAATTATCTTTTCCACTTAATACATGTGCTACATATTTATCAATTGCCTCTACTGGATTAAGTAATCTTTTAGGTCTTTCATAATCTCTATTTCTTATTACATATATATCTCCATATTTTATATCTTCAAATACAAAAAAAGCATAATCATTATCATTCTTTTTTTCACTATATACATTAGTATTCATAAAAGTATATAGGTATTCTGCATTAGCATCTTCTGTATTTAAAAGTTTTGAAAAATATTTAGTATATGATTTTATTACTTCTATTCTTCTTTTCTTTTTAATTCCTATTTCTTCTAAATATCCATCTAAATTATCCCATTCAGATGATGATTTCGGTAAATTTCTAAATCCTGCGTCATATCTATCATATGGAAAGCCTATTCCTAAAAATTCACAGTAATATGAATATGATAATTCTTTAGGTAAGGAAACACATCTCCCAAGTCTCCATTTTTCAAAATTTTTCTGACCTGGATTTTCACCATAGAATTTTCTATCTAAAATTAATGCTTTACCATTTAATTCAAAAGCTAAAAAATCCTCATATATTTCTGTTCCATATTTCAAATAGTTTTTATCATTTACACCATACATTAAATTTTTTGCATCTTTTAAAACCTCATATGTTCTTGGTTGATATTCTTTAATGTATCTAAATAGTCTTTCTAATCCAAAATCATCAGATAAAGGAGTTATTAAATCTGTTGAATATCCTATAGTTCTGTCACGTGTATATATCATTTTTTTTATGTGTTCTGGTATTTCTGAGAAATTCCTACATATTCTGTATTTTTCTCTACTTTTTAAAAATTCTTCTATTGTTTTCATCACTTATACCTCTATTTTTTAAAATTTTATTTCTTATTATTAGTTAAACTATTGTTTTTTAATTCATTTATATAATCTTTTATATCCTTTTTAGCTTTTTTCTGTAAATTATCAATAAGATTTTTAGCATCTTTATTTATAGGTTTGCCTTTAAATGTTGTAAATCCAGGATAAATTTTTTCATCATTTGCTTTTACTACAGTTTTATTGTTTTTTGATGAATTTTGACTAGCTGTTATATACATTATATTTTTAGAATAACGTTCAACTTTTTTCTTATCAGTAGCACTTAATAATTTATATTCATCTAATTTTTTTATTTCACTTAAAGGAAAAATATGATCGGCAGTTACATCTCCTTTAAAAGTTGATAAATCATATAAATATCCTGTAACAGAATCTACTACTGAACCTGGAAAAACACCAGCTTTATAACCTGGATTTTTAAAATTTCTTCCATTTTCACTGACTCTATTAGCTTTAAAATCATCATATTCTTGAAAATAATTTTTATAAATATAGCCTTCTAATTCCTTATCTCTAAATTCTGATAAATTAATTTTATTATTTTCCGATATTTTATTAATGATAGATTTTTCAGGTTTAATATTTATATTTTCATCTATTTCATTTACTAAATTAGTTTTACCATTTTTATTTTTAGCAATAATTTCTGTAGATTTAATATTTATATTTTTATCTATTTCATTTACTAAATTAGTTTTACTATTTTCAACTTTCTTTTTAGCAATAGTTTCTTTAGATTTAACATTTATATTTTCATCTATTTCACTTACTAAATTAAACTTGCTATTTTTATCTTTCTTATTACTAATAGTTACTTCAGGTTTAATATTTATTTCTTTATCTGTATTATCTAATGTATTGTTATTAATAAAAGTAGGCTTAGGTTTACTAAAATGTAATTTAATAAACTCATTAATATATTGTGTAGATTCAAGTGATATAAGATTTATTCCTTGAATTATAGAGCTTTTTTCTTCTAATTTATCTAGTGCTGTCTTTTTAAATTCATATGACTGTGTTCTTTCTTTAGTCGCTTCTATATATGCTAATTCATTATATCCTAATGAACTTTCTTTAAGTCCTAATATAATATTAGAAATCCCTCTATATGTATCATTTGCACCAAATAATAAATTAGAAGAACCATGAGCAATTAAAGTTCCACTATAACTTATTCCAAATCCTGATGGTATCATATAAGCACCAGCAGTTAATGAAGTTGCTCCTCCAGCTATTCTACTTGTGCCTTGAATTGTATCTAGCAAACCATAAAGTATTTGTTGATTTTTATTACTATTAACAAACTTAGCGTCTTCTAAAGTAGCTCCTAATCCTCTACCCACTTGTAGCCCTTGTCCACTATATATTTTTGAATAAAGGTCTATGGCAGGTATTTTAGAATTAATAGATTTAAATGTTACTGTATCTCCACTATTATATTTCATTTGTAAATAATTTAAATATCTATTCTTATATTCAGATTTTAATATTTCATTAAAATATTTTTTTTCTTCTGAATTCATTGTAGTTTTAAATTCTAAGAGATTTTTAGGGGCGTCCATTTCAGAATCTTTTTTATACTTTAATTGACCATACATTACTGATGTTGGGTCATACATTTCATAGTTTTTCTTGTTCCTGTTAAATTTTTTCAATACTATATTTTTTAATTTATTTCTATTCTCTAAAGTATCTGAAACAGTACCTATATTTTCTAAAGTATTTACACTGCTTATTGAATCACTAATAACTTTATCAACTTTTGGTATATTAGAATCTACTTCTAATTTCTTTTTATCTTTATCTCCTTTTGTTATATAACTTGAATAAATTTCTCCAAAAGTTGCACCTAATAATTTATTATCTACATTTTTACCTTGTTTATTTATTATTACTTCTCTTATTAATAATTTTTTAAACTCTAATTCACTTAAGTCTTTTAATAAATGTAGATTTTTATCATCTCCTACAAATCCTGTTATAGAGCCATTTAATTTATCTTTAACCTCTTTTTCTCTATCTTTTACTACATCAGATTCTTTTTCAAGTTCTGATACTATTAACCCTAGACCTAATTTTTCTGATAAAGCTATTCTTTCTTCTTTAGTTTTTGCTGATAATTCATTTAATAAAGAAACTTCTTTAGAATATTTAGCTTCTATATGTTTATCCTTTATTTCTAAATATCCTCTATTTTCTCTTTCAGATATATCTATTAATTCATCAGTTTTAGTTCCTATTAAACTTAATTTATCTTTTATTGCTTTACCCGTAGATTTCAATTCTTCTTTTGCAACATTAATTTTATCTTTAAATGCTTCTGGATTTTTAAGAGCATTTATTACATTAGAATTTAAATCTAAACCATAGTCCCCTATTCTACCTTTTACACCTGATGTACCAGCTTTTAATGAAAAATCTACATTATATTTATTAGCTTTTTCTTCCTTTAAAGTTAAATTGTCTACTTTTAAATTAGACAAGTCTAAATTATTCTTATATACATTTTCATCTCTTTTAGCTACTAAATCTACTTCTGCATTACCACCTGTAGGTACACCAGTTGGCGATATAGAGATATCAAACCCTACTCCTACTTTATTTACAGTTTTTTCATCTTTTACTTCTTCTATATTTAAATTAGATATATTTCCTTTTATAGAAGAATTTTTACTTATAACCCCTTTTAAAGAGGCATTTTTTACATTAATATATTCTTCATTTGAATTTATTAATTCATTTAATGAATTTATTTTATCTTTTTTTACTTCATAACTACCTTTAGCACCTATATCAATATTACCTAATGAAATTTTAGCTTTTTCTGTATCGACTTTAGCACTTACTCCAATTTTTACAGAAGCATCAATTGTTTCTTTTTTGTTCTCTGCTACAAGTACATCTTTTTTTACATTTTCAACATTGTTATATACTACATTACTATCTTGTATTACTGTAGATGTATAGTTTACTTCTTTATTATTATTGAAAACTAATTTTTTACCTGATAATGTATTTCCTTTAACTTCTTCTTTATGAGATAATATTGTCTTGTTTGATAAATTTAAACTTAAATCAGTTCCGACATTTAGATATCCACTTATATTACTTTTTACTTCTCCAGTTTCAAAATCTTTTGTAGTTGCAACTCTATTATCTACAGTTAAATTACCAGCTAAATTATTTACTGCTCCTACATATCCATTAGCTCCATTAGAAATAGCTTTATCTAAGCGACCCTCTAATACATTTCCTACAGCTTTACCCATAGTTAATATATCTCTTGCTACAGGCGAACCAACATTTAAATTTGTCCCTAAATTTATCCCTGTTATATTTTCTTGGCTATCTATCGTATCTTTTATGGCTCTAAAGTTAGCTTTATTTGAATTTATTTCTAATTCATCATATTTTAAGTTTACATTAGTTACATCAAATTCATTATTTACAACTGCTTTACCTTTTAATAATAAATTAGTATTATCATGTGTTTTTGAATCACTGATTATATTCTTATTTTGTATTTTTAAACCTAAACCAGCATTTGAATCAACAGCACCTACACTACCACTAATATCTAATTTACCATAATATTTATTTTCTCTGACTTTATTATTTAATTCTTGTGTTTTTACATTAAGATTTTTAATAGTAGCATTATTTAATTCTACATTAGAACTTAATATATCCAAATTTTCTATGTCAGCTTTTTCTTTTACTAAGATATTTGATTTAATATTCTTATTATATGAATTATCTTTTTTAATTATCTTATGATAGAATAAAGAAATATTTCCATCTACTTTTAAATTATCTTTATCTAAATTTCCATTAACACCATCTACTAGATTAAAAGTTTCAACTTTTTGTTTTATTTTACTATTTATTACTCTTGATTGTATATTTAATTTATTTACTTTTAATTTATCTGCTTCAATATTTGAACCATCTACATTTAAAGTATCTGCCTTAATATCTTTTACTAATATATTTGAACTAGAGTTTTCTTCATACCCTATATTTGTATCTTCTTTGTATAAAATATTATTACTTTTTTTAATGTACTCATTATTAAGTATTTCTGATTTAACAGTTAAATTCTCAGCATTTAATGTATCAGATTTAATATCAGAACCCTTAATAACCGCATCAGTTTTATTTAAATTAATATTTTTAGAATTGATTGTTGTCTTATTATTTTTTTCATTTCTATATATTTCATTCTCTTTATTTGAAGCTGTTCTTAATTCATTAGTATCTTTAGTCTTTTCTCCTGTAATCAATAGCTTTTGACTATCTATATCAACATTATTTTCTACATCTATATTTGCTGATGAAATAATAACATCTTTTGATTTAATATTTAAATTTTTAGAATTAATCATTGTATTATCTACATTTTCGTTATTTGATAATACACTTGCATGATTATCTGTTAAAAGAGATTTGTTTGTTGTTTTTTCGCCTTTTATTTCTAATTTATCTGATGATATATTAATATCTTGTTTAGCTGATAATTCTCCTGAAAATACTGTATTTTTAGCATCAATTTTTACATTATTCCCTTTAAGAGATGATTTTTTTAAGCTTTCATATTCATTTAAAAATTCTTTTTTATCACTTACTAAATATGTTCTATTATCCTCTACTATTGATTTAACCAATACATTATCTGATTTAATATCTAAATCCTCAAGTGCTTTTAAATTGGCACCCTCTATTACTAAATTATTACTTGATAACCTTATATTATCAAATAAAAGCTTTTGGTCTTTAATATTTAGATTCTTTGCATTAATTGATATGTTTGATTTTCTAGGCTTTTCTTCTTCTATTTCTTCATTTCTTTTATCTTGTATAGCAAACTCTTTTATTAAATATCTATTATTACTATTGTATTTTATATTATTTAAAAAGTATGGATTATTTAAAAAATTCGATAATTTTACATATTTTGGATTATCTTCTATACTATATTCTAATACCTTACCATTTATTTCTATCTTCTCTTTATTATTTACATATCTTTCATCTTCTTCTCTTAAAGTCTTTTTACTCTCATCTTCACTATATGCTTTAAAGTTTACATTATCTGCACTAATGTTAATGTTTTCTCCTTTAATATGTGATGGAAGAGCTTTAACATTTACTTCTCTATCATTACCTAAATCTCTGATATATGTTGCATTATGTAATATATTACAATAAACTAATCCTCCAGGACATTTAAAAGACCCATCAAATATCATCTTTTCATAACCATCTTTAACAGTTACTTTTTCATCACTAATACTAGATGAATTATTGTATGTATTAGCCTTTATTTTATTATCTTTATTTGCAATTATATGTCCATCTTTATTATTAACTGTGTCATCTGTATCTATATAAACATTATTTCCACTTAATACTGAAAAGCTAGTATTTGCATCAGAATTTTCTACATATCCTTTTAGCAATATATTTTTTTCACTTTCCTCTAAATAGTTATCAGAATTTTGAGAATACATAGCATCTTTATTTAATTTTTTTATTTCTTCAATTTTATCTTTTTGTAATATTTCACTATCACTTAAATCAAAAAATATTCCTTTTTTACCTTCTCTACCTTTATTCTTTAGTATAATTTCATGCTCTTTTAATACTCTCCAATCAAATTCTGTTTTATCTATTTTAACTACTTCATCATAGAAAGAAGATAAAGCATTATTTTTAGCTTCATTAGTTCTTGATAATATTCCTGCATTGTATGACACATAAGTTTCTTTTAAAGTCTTTTTCCAGGCATCTATATTATCTATTATTTTATTATTTTTATCCTTATATCTAACTTTAAAATTACCATAAGAATTAACTCTACCAACATTGTCTAAATTCTTACTCTTTATCTTTAAGTTATTGTCTGCATGTATTATTCCACCATTAATATTTGTAACTTTTTCTTTAGCCCTTAACTCTATATTATCACTTAATAAAATATTTCCATCATTTTTTATATTCCTAGCTTCTATAGTAATAGTGTTATTCGCTACTATCTTATCCTTATTATTAAAATCTTCTTCTACTTTAACATTTAAATTTTCTGTCTTTATACTATCTATATTTGCCTGTACCTTTGACTCTAATGTTAAATCTTTTGAATTTATTGACTTAACACCTATCCCCGATTTTGTTGCTACTATCTTTATTACATCTCCATGTACAGATCCTATTATTTCTGCACTAAGTAATGTCCCATCTTCTCCTGCATAAGTCTTAACTAATAATTCTTTTGCATCTATATCACTTTCTGCCTTAAACTTATTTGCTATTATTTCTAACTTTTCTACATTCTCTCTTGTATTTAATTCTTTTAATGTCTTAATATCTCCACTAGGAATACCATATTCTTTTAACTCTCCATTTTCTAATATAGGGCTTGCTCCTACTAAAGACATTTTATGTATATTTAAAAAACTTGCACCGTCTAATGTAATTCCATTTGGATTTGAAAGTATTACATCAAGTTTATCTTTACTTAATGCCTCAAGTATTCCACTTAATTTACTTTCATTTATCCCTGTTACATTTAACAGTGCAAGTTTTGCTCTCTCTTCTTTTATATTCTTATTTCCATTTACTAATCCAGCTATTCTACTTCTAGCTATATTTTTTGCATTATTTATTACTGCACCCTTTTCACTTACATTAAAATCAGTAAAAGTAGAGTAAGAAACTCCTTTAGGTGATGGTGTTGAAATATTTATTACATCTACACCATTATTGCTCTTTTCTACATATACATTAGTCGTGCCATCTACTTTAATGTTTGCAAACGAAAAAAGGCTAACCATTAAAACTATACCAATAAATTTCTTCATAAATACCATTCCTTTTTAACTTGTTGTTTAATGATATCATGAATAGATTCCTTAAGTCAATTAATATCAAACATATATAACAAAATATTTGTTTAGTTGTCAAACATATGTAACAAAATATTTAAAAAGTTTCTATATAAGTAGTTATATGAGAGTGTGAAAAAGACAGGTCTTCTATGATATAATAAAATACAGCACTTCAAATCTTTTATAGACTAGAAGTGCTGTTCTCTTTATAACCTCACATATCTCATTCTCATTGCATTTAAAACTGTAAGTATCGTAACACCAACATCGGCAAACACTGCAACCCACATAGACATAAAATTAAAAATTCCAAATGTGATTATTATTAATTTTATTGAAATAATGAATAATAAATTTTGAAAAACTATCATTTTCATTTTATTTGAAATTTTCTTAAGAACTGATATTTTAGTCAAACTATCTGTATTTAAAACTATATCTGCCGTATTTATAGTAATGTCTTGACCCATATTCCCCATAGCAACTCCTACATCAGCTACTGCAATAACAGGTGCATCATTAATTCCATCTCCTACAAACAATATATGTTTATCTTCTTTTTCTTTAAGTAAAATATCTAATTTATCTTGTGGTAATAGATTTGAATATATTTTATCTATACCTAAAATATTCCCTACTTCTTTAGCAGAGTCTAAATTATCTCCAGTAAGCATTACTACTTCTTTAATACCTACATGTTTCATTAAAGCAATAGCTTCTTTTGTATCATCTTTTATTTTATCCTTAATGACAAATAAGGCAACAAAAATATTATCTATAGCA
This sequence comes from Streptobacillus ratti, assembly GCF_001891165.1. NCBI lineage: Bacteria > Fusobacteriati > Fusobacteriota > Fusobacteriia > Fusobacteriales > Leptotrichiaceae > Streptobacillus > Streptobacillus ratti. The sequence goes on from NZ_LKKW01000009.1 coordinate 9,040, forward strand.
ACATAAACTAAAGAAGAATTTTTGTCATTCATAAAATTTATTTGAGGTATATATATATTTCTATCTTCTAACATTTTTTTCTTACCTATTAATAAATCTCTATCTTCAAATTTAACACTTAATCCAAGTCCTGCAATCTCATCAATTTCTACTATTTTCTTATTTTTAGAAAATTGATTTTTCAAACATATTTCATCATGGCTATGTGATTCACATTCACATTTTTCATTATCTTGTAATTTTTTAACATGATTTTTACATTCATCACCATAATAATGACCTTTAGGTTCATGTTTTTCTATTTTAACATCTTTTGTTTTATAATGTTCTGAATAGTCATGGCAACAACCACAGTGTCCACATAAACTAATGTATTCATAAAATTTTTCTTCATCTTCTATACTATCAACTAATCCAAACTTTTTATTTATAAAAGAGATTATTGATTTTGCTATAGGGTGATTAGAATTTTCCTCAGCCTTATATATATACTCATAAACTTCTTTTACATCTATATCTATTTTTTCTAAATCTTCAAAAACAGAATTAACCTTAAATTTTCCCTCTGTTATAGTTCCTGTTTTATCTAGGAAGACACTATCAATTTTATCTATATTATCAAATATATCTGCACCCTTAATTAATATTCCCTCTTTGGCTGCTCTACCAATACCTGAGAAAAAAGTAAGTGGTATAGAAAGAACCAATGCACAAGGACAAGCTATAACTAAAAGTACTATACCACTATATAGTGAGTCCATAAAACTTATTTTCTTAAAGAAAAGTGGTGGAACTATAGTTATAAATATAGCTAAGGTAAATATTATTGGTGTATAATATCTTGAAAATTTAGTAACAAATTTTTCCATTTTAGATTTATTATGCCCTGAATTTTCTATCATTTCCACTATCTTATATATACTACTTTCATCAAAGCTTTTACTTGCCTCAATTGCTAAAGTTTTAGTTAAATTTATCATACCAGCTAATACTTCATCATCTTTTTCAAAATATCTAGGAAGTGATTCACCTGTTATCATAGAAGTATCAATATCTGCACTACCTATATATATCTTACCATCTAACAATATTTTTTCTCCTGGTTTAACATAAAAAATATCTCCAGCTTTAATTAAATTAACATCAACATCTACAAACTCATTTTTAGTTTCATTTAAAATATGTACTTTATTATCATTTAAATCTATTAAACTTCTAATACCTTTTCTTGATTTTAAAACGGAATATTCTTGGAAATATTCTCCTAATGTATAAAATAGCATTACTCCTGTTGCTTCTTCATACTCTCTAATAAATATAGCTAATAATGATGCTACCATCATAAGTACCTTTTCATTAAAACAATCTCCGTTTTTTATTGATTTAATAGCATCTTTAATAATAGGAAATGCAACTATAGCATAAGCAAATATGTAAAGAGGTACATAGTATAAATAAAGTTCTGAATCATATTTTAAATACATGTATAAATATTTATCAACAAATAGTGCAAAGATAAATAAAATTAGTGATATAAACATGTGTATTTTTTGATCTTTTAATTCTTCTATTTCTTCTAAAAATTGAACTTCAGATTTATTCTCTAATTTAACATCAAAAGACATTTCCTTTTTTCTACCATATTTTACTAGTTCTTCAATACTATTTTCATTTTCAACATTAAAATCTACAACTAAACTCTTAGTTGAAAAATTTATACTCAAATTCTTAACATTATCGTGCGTTTTAAGATGTTCTTCTAACTTACTAGCACAACCAGCACAATCAAGCCCACATACTGTATATTTCATTACATTCACCTCATTTTTATTATACCATAGCTTAAAAATTATTGCTAGGATTTTTTTAAGACTGAATAATTTTTTTTATATATTTTCTAGTAAATTAGTATATTAAAGGTTAATAATACTGAAATAATTTTAGAATTAATAAAAAAGGAGCAATTGCTCCTTAATATCTTTGTAGTTTTCCTTTTGAAATTGTCCCCTCTACCCTATATTCTGAATTATAGAAAGTTAAATCTGCAATATATCCCTCTTTTACATATCCATATCTATCATCAACTTGAACAGCTTTAGCTGGATATGAAGTTGCCATACGTAAAGCCTCTTCTTCACTAATTTTAACTTCTTTAATTAAATTTTTAATACCTGTAATCATATCTAGTGCTGACCCACCTAATGAACCAGTTTTAGGATCCCAACATTTTCCATTTTCATGTCTAACTAAATGTCCCTCAAATATGAACTCTTTCATATCTGTTCCCATAGGTGATACTGCATCTGTAACTAAATACATATTTGATTTCATTACCTCTTTTACTACTCTTATTGATGGAAAACTAGCATGTAAACCATCTACTATTATTCCACATTGTATATTTTTCTTATCTAATAAATATCCAACAACTCCAGGTTCTCTTGAGTCAAATCCACGCATTGCATTAAAGAAATGAGTAGCATGAGTAAAGTATTCTTTCTTTTCTTCAACTTGCTCATATGTAGCATTAGTATGACCTAGAGCAATATTTATTTTACTTTCTTTTAATACTTTCAAATGTTTAACTAAGGCATTTTCTGGAGCTATAGTAATTATCTTAACTCCCTCATATCCAACCTTAGCTATTTCATCTATTAAACTATCATTTAATACTCTAATATAGTCTGGTCTATGAACACCTTTTTTCTCCACACTTATATAAGGACCTTCAATATGTAAACCTAAAACTCCAATTTGCTCTTTAGTATCTTTAATTTCATCTATTAATCTTAAAGCTTTTAATATTTTTTCATCTGGAGATGTAATTAATGTCGGTAAAAATGAAGTACAACCAAATCTTTTATTAGTTTCATTCATAATTTCTAATGTTTTTACAGTAATTTCATCGTTAAATAAAACTCCTCCACACCCATTAAGTTGTAAATCTATGAATCCAGGCGATAAAACTTTACCCTCTATGTCTACTACTTCATGCTTAGACATTAACTCATCATTAAGTTCTGACACTGTTGTTATTTTTTCAATTTTATCTCCGCTAAGTATTAATACATTTTCAGGAATAAATTTATCTCCATCAAATATTCTAGCATTTTTGATTATCATATACCTGCCTCCTGTTTTTGTTCTATATTTATTTTACATCTATTAACAAAAAAAATCAAGTTATGAAGTGAAAAATTTTTTCATTTTTTAATTTAATTTTGAAATTTTATTTCTCCTTTTTACTTTTCTATTCGTTCTTAAATCATTGAAATAAATCATAAATAATGGTATAATCTATATACTTTGGAGGTAATATGAAAAAAATAATATTTAAATTAATTATGTTCCTTATATTAATCACTAATGTATCTTTATCAAAACTTAAGATAGGTGTAAGTATGTTACCTTATTATTCTTTTACTAGTAATATAGTCGGAGATAAAGCTGATGTAATTCAAATTCTTCCAGCTGATGTAGATGTACATGCTTACCAACCATCACCAGATGAAGTTAAAAAAATTTCTGGTTTAGATGTATTAATAATTAATGGTACAGGAATTGATAACTATATGTATAATTTAGTTAAAGCATCAAATAATAAGAAGCTTGTTATAATTAACGCAAATAAAAATGTTGCACTACTACCTATAGCAGGTGAACGTGGGAATACAAAATCTGTAAACACACATACATTCATAGCTATACAAGCAGCTATACAACAAGTAAACACTATAGCAAAAGAATTATCTAAAATAGATAATAAAAATAGTAGTTACTATTTAAAAAATGCAAGAGAATATAATAAGAAATTATCAAATATTAAATCAAAAAAAATAAAAGAACTTTCTGAATTAAGAAAAGGAATTAATCTTACAGTAGCTACAACACATGGTGGTTATGACTACATCTTAGGTGAATTAGGTATAAAAGTAGGTGTCGTAATTGAACCAAAAAATCATGGTAAACCTAGTGCTAATGATTTAAAAATAGCAATAGATTTAATAAAAGAAAATAAGATAGACATATTATTTGAATCAGATGGAAGTGCATCTCCATATACTAAAGCTGTGCAGAAAGAAACTGGTGTAGTTGTAGAACAATTACTGCATATGACTAACGGTAAGTATACTAAAGATGCTTTTGAAAAGGATATTGAAAAAAATATAAATAGAATAATCAACGCATTAAGAAAGGTGAAACAAAAATGAAAAAAATATTAATTTTTACTGCAATGGTAATTGCTTTAACAAGTTGTTCTACTATTATTAACGGGTCATCTCAACCATTAGATATTAGATCTAATTCAGGGAAAGAAATAATAGTAAGAGATGAAAACGGAAATATATTAAAACAAGGTCAAGGAACTTTATTCGTTAATTTAAAAAGAATGGATAATGAAGTAGGAGTTGGAGCAAAATACTTTATTACTTCAGGAGATAAAACTGTTGCAATATTACCTAAAATAAATACTTTATCATATCTAATTGGTAATATTTTTGTTCCTGGTGGACATTTAATAGATAAATATACAGGAGCAATGTTTGATCTTGTTGATGTTGACGGTAACAGATTAAATAGTATAGAATTTAAATAAAGGATGTTAATGTTATGAAGAAATATGTAATTATAGGTTTATTATCTAGTCTTATAGCTATTTCAAGTACAGAAGTTACTATACTAGCCCAAGGTGGTTTAAGTGGATTTCAATCTGATAACTTTAATAGTAATTCTATTTTAAATGTTGGAATACATATTTCATTAGGTAAGGTTATGAAATTAAAAAAAGGTAAATTAAATGTTAATCTTGGTACAGGTCTTGAGGGTGGAGTTAATAAAATGATTCCCTTTAGTAAAAATGCTACGGTATCACAATCAAGTTCTACTACAGGTACTGAAAAAATAGATTATGAAAAAGAAATAGCAAAAGTTCATCCATACATTTCTCCTTTTATATTCACTGAATTAAATGGAGAAGTTATAGAAAATCTTAAGCTATATACAGGTGCTTCTATAGGTACTTTTCACTATATTATAAACAATAAATCTATTACTAAATTTTCTATAAAAGCAAAATTTGGTACTACATTTAAAGGTAATTTTACTAGTGAAATTGCTTTAGGATATCCTCAATATTTAACTTTAAGCTTAGGTTCAAAATTTAATTTTTAAAATTTCATTATACAAAAGGGGCTATATTTTTAGGAACAGCCCCTTTTAATTATATCTCAACTATTATTAACATATCTCCTTTTTTAACACTAATCTTTGCTATATCATCTTTAATAACATTGCTAACTAATGACATATTTCTTGAAATATCTTTATTTTCCAAATTATAAACAAAACCCTCAAGAGTTAAACCCTTTAAATCAGAAAGTGGTATTAGTGAAAACTTTTTATTAGATTTACCTAATATTTTATCTTCTTTATCTACATAATACATTAATTCATTATTATGTGTAATGTATTTCATGTTTTTATTATTTGCTAATAATTTAGCATTAGCTATACTCATATCTATCCTACCACCAGTAGCACCAAATACTAGCACATCTTTATCTTGATAAAAATCAATTTCTTCTTTTTCAAATCTATTATTCATACATACATCTTCTATTTTACATATATGTATTAAAGCTATAGAAAAATCTGTATAATCTTTATCATTTGAATAATCATATATTTCAACATTTTTTGATTTATAGTAATCTAAAACTTCTAAATTAACTGAATCTAAATCCCCAACTATAGCATGAGGAATTATCCCATGTCTATATGCAAAATTAGCTCCTCCATCTGCACAATATATTTTTCTGTCTTTTATTAATTCAAAATGATAATCATTAAATTCAGGATATTCTCCATTTAGAAATACACAATATTTCATTAGCCTCTTAATGTAGCTCCAAAATCTTTAGTTAATTTATTAATAATTTTAGTCATAATATCGTTTATTTCTTTTTCTTCTAATGTTTTATTATCATCTCTCATAACTATGCTAATAGCAACAGACTTATATCCTTTTTCTATTCCTAATCCTTGGTATATATCAAATAGTTCTACTTTTTCTATTGAATTATCAATTTTTTCTATAGTTTTTAACATTTCTCCTACTAAAACATCTTCATTTACAACTAATGCAATATCTCTAGGAACTGATTGATATTTACTTAACCCTTTGTATTTTATATTATTTGAAATATATTTCTTAATTAAATCTAAATATATTTCACCATAAAGTATATTACTTTTTTCTACATCCATATTTTCTAATACATCTGGGTGTAATTCTCCATAACTTCCAATAAGTTCTTTTCCTACAAATATATCTACACTTCTTCCAGGATGGTATGCCTTATTTTCACTTCTTCTAATCTTATAATTCATAAATCTAAGTTTTTCAAATATAGCCTCTACTACACCTTTTAAATCATAAAAATCATAATTTTCTGGTTTAGCATTCCATATATTTTTAATTTTACTTCCAGATAATATTAAGGCTAAAGTTTCTTTTTCAAAAACCTGCATTCCATTTATTGTAACAGATTTTTCATCAAATTTATTTACCTCTTGTTTAGTAAATCTTCTACTTACTTCAAAAAATCTAATATCATTTGCACCTCTATTGATATTATCTCTTACATTTTTAATAAGAGAATACATTAATGTAGGTCTTAAAATACTAAATTCTTCTACTATAGGGTTTTTAATTTCTATAATATTTTCATTAGGAATTTCAAATAAGACTTTTTCTAAAGCATTTTTAGGTATAAAGCTATAATTAATTACTTCTCTCATTCCTAAATTAGACACAAGTTTTTTAATATCTGTTACAAATTTAGTAGTATCTTCTAATCTTTCCTTAGTAAGTTTTACTAAAGGCATTTCATTTTCTATACTATCAAATCCTACCATACGTATTACTTCTTCAAAATAGTCAAATTGATTGATTAAATCTTGTCTATGTGAGGGAGCAGTAAGTAATAGTTCTTCTCCCTTATCATTAATCTTAACTTCTAATTTTTCAAATATATCTAATATTTTATCTTTTTCTATTTCTTTCCCTACAAATCTATGTAATCTTGGAAGTGATAAAGTAGTAACTTTAATTTCTGGTTTAACTGGGTAATCATCATTAATATTACATACTATCCCACCAGCTATTTCTTTTACTAAACTAGTAATTCTATCTATTACATATTCCATATTTTCTGTATTTACTGCTCTTTCAAATCTATATGCAGATTCTGTTGAAAGTGCAAATTTTCTATTAGTTTTTCTAACCATGATATTATCAAAATGTGCAACTTCTATTAAAATATCTGTAGTATTTTCATCAACTTCAACTTCAGTTCCACCCATAACACCTGCAAGTGCTACAGTTTTTTCTCCATTAGTTATTACTATATCTTCATTATTAAGTACTCTTTCTTTTTCATCAAGAGTTACAAATTTTTCATCATTTTTTGCCCTAGAAACTGTTATTTTTTTTGAATTAAATTTATTAAAATCAAAAATATGATTAGGTTGATTAGTTTCAAGCATTACATAGTTTGATATATCAACTATATTATTAATACTTCTAATTCCAACTGCTTCTAACCTATTTTTTAACCATTCAGGACTTTTATCTACCTTAACACCTTTAATAACCCTTGCTAAATATCTATTTGACAGTCCTTTTTCTATAGATATTTCTATATCTTCTTTATCCTCAACAGTTACATTTACTTTTGGTAATTGTAATTTTTTAGAATAATATACTGCAAGTTCTCTAGCTATACCTATATGAGATAAACAATCAGGTCTATTAGGTGTTATTTCAAGTTCAAATATTATATCATCTAAACCTAAATATTCATTCATAGGTATTCCAAGTTTTGTATCCTGTGGTAATATCATTATTCCATCATTATCTTTTCCTATTTTAAGTTCTACCTCAGAACAAAGCATTCCATTAGATTCTTCTCCTCTAATTTTTGCTTTTTTAATCACAAAACCTTTCTCAAGTTCGGCTCCAATTTGAGCCATAGCAACTATATCTCCAACCTTATGATTAGTTGCTCCACATAATACTTGTTGAACTTTTTCTCCATTATCAACCTGACATATACTAATATGGTCAGAATTAGGATGTGCTACTTTTTCTAAAACTTTAGCAGTTAAAACCTTAGTTAAGTGTTCTCCTTGTTTTTCTATTTTTTCTACTTCTTGTCCTATCATAGTTAAGGCATTTTCCAGCTCTTTTATATCTATATTCTTGTCAAGATCTATGTATTCTCTTAACCAATTTAATGAAATTAACATATTTCCTCCACTTAAAATTGTTCTAAAAATCTAATATCATTTTCAAAGAATGCTCTTAAATCATCTATACCATATTTAAGCATAGTAACTCTTTCCACTCCAAGTCCGAATGCAAATCCTTGATAAATTTCTCCGTCTATTCCTGCCGATTCAAGAACTTTAATATTTACCATACCTGATCCTAGTATTTCTAACCAACCTGTATTTTTACATAGTCTACACCCTTTTCCTCTACAAACACCGCATTCAACATCCATTTCTGCACTTGGTTCAGTAAAAGGGAAAAAGTGTGGTCTAAATCTTACATTTCTATCTGCTCCAAATATTCTTTGTACTATACTTTCAAGTGTAGCTTTAAAGTTAGAAAAACTAACATCTTTTCCTATCATTAGACCCTCTACTTGATGAAACATAGGTGTATGTGAAACATCATAATCTGGTCTATATACCTTACCTATAGAAATCATTTTAAAAGGTGGTTTATGTTCTTTCATATATCTAATTTGTACTGGAGATGTTTGAGTTCTTAAAATCACATCATCTGTGATATAGAACGTATCAGTTAATTCTCTTGATGGGTGTGTTTTAGGTATATTTAAAGCATCAAAATTTAAGTAAGTACTTTCAACTTCAGGCCCATCTACTATATCAAATCCCATCTCACTAACTATTTCTTTAATTTCAAATAAAGTTTTAGTTAAAGGATGTAAACTAGATTTTTCTAAAGATTTTCCCGGTAATGAAATATCTAATGTTTCAGATTCTAGTTTAATTTTTTTAGCTTCTTCTCTTAATTTTAATAATTTTTCATCAAATTTATCTTGTAATTCAGTTTTAACTTCATTTGCAAGTGCACCAAATTCTTTTCTTTTTTCAGCTACAATATTTCCCATTTCTTTCATTATAGCTGTAAATTCCCCTTTTTTACCCAAATATCTTATTTTCATATCATTAAAATCTTGTATAGAATCCAATTTTTCTATTTCTGATAACGCTCTATCCTTTATCAGCTTTAATTTATCTAACATTTTTCCTCCAATTACTTAACCTTTTCTATTTTACTTTCTTTCAAGTTTTTCATTAATTGCTCTGTATCTTTTGTTAATTGTATCCCCTCTTTTAAATTTAACCCCTCTAATCCAACTATTTCTTTTTTATCTCTATAAATCACACCTAAGTATATTAATTTATATATCTCATCATTTTCTTCAAAATTAACTATATCACTAAAGCTTAACTCATCATATTTAATTTTTTGAATTAAATAATATTCCACATTACCGTCTATAGCTTTCCCCTCATATATTCCAGTTAACTCATCATTAATACTATGTCTTGAGTATCTTTCATCATATTTAAATAAATATTTAAATAGGCTTTTAACATCTATTTCATCTATAGATTTAACAATTTCAGGAACAGTTTTAATAGTTACTTTATCCTCTATTTTACCAGTTTTAAGATTTAAAAATTCTTTGATTTCAGCATTAAAACTAACTTTAATATTTCTAGTTTCACCCTCTTTTAATTCTTCATCTCCTCTTTCAACCTCATAGTTTACTCCTTTTAAATAAAGGTTTCTAAAGTTAGGGTCAATATTCTTTTCATTAACTTTTCTCATATTAACACTACCAAAAAGATATATTTTATCATTTTTATGTGTATAATTTTTAACCATATAATCAAATGGTTTAAATATCTTATTATCATATTTAATATATATATTCCATAATATTAACCCAGATATTAATGTCATAAATAAGACAAATGTTGATATATTTAATTTTTTCCATATAACTTTATCTTCTTTACCTACTAATGTTCTTACATTTAAAATTATTGCAAGTACTGTAGATACAAATATTATTACTGTCAAAGTGTGTATTATATATTTAAAATCTAAAATATATTGTATTCTAGCCATTAAATAAAGTGCATAAGGTAATCCTTGCTCATATTGTTTTTCTGTTATACTTTTTAGTGCATAAAATAAATCTTTAGTAATGTATACATAATAAACAGAAGCTGTAATTACTACCCATATCATTATAGTTGATTCTTTAAGTAATTTATTAAATTGTTTTTTTACAATTCTAAAAATAACAAAACACGCAAAAGTGATTAATAAGAAAAGTAAAAATGTTCTATAAATAGTTGCAAATACTTCTAAAGCTTTTAAATCTTCTGTCATAACAGATAATTTCTTAACTAAAGTTACAAAATCAGTTTGATTTGTAATTTTACCTTTTAGTTTATAGAAAATATCTCCAACTTTTGCCATTAATAATAATTTTATTAATAAACAAAAAGATAACAACCATAACATTACTGTTTCAAATATTTTACGTGGTTTTACTATATTATTCATATCATTTCTCCCTTAAACTCTAAAATGCCATTTTCTATTGTTGCATATTCATGATTGATTATAGCTCCTGGATTTATAAAAACTATATCCCTATATTCACTTTTATGCTGTTTATGAGTATGCCCAAAAATCACGTAATTTGCATTTTTTTCCACCCCATATTTATATATACTATTCATATTTGATTTAACACCAAATAAATGTCCATGAGTAAGTATAACCTTACCCATAGACTCTATTTCTAACTCTAATGTTTCCTTAGTTTCATAATCATTATAATCACAATTCCCTTTTACTATATGAAAAGGTATATCTACTGCATAAGACATCTCTATAGCATCTATGCTATGATCTCCAGCAAAAATTATTAATTCAGGATTTTCTTTTTTTATTACTTCATAAAAATATTTCAAATCTGTGTGTGAATCAGAGCATAGAAGTATTTTCATTCTATCACCCCATATATATAGGTACTTCTGTTTTTTCAAATACTTTTAATCCAACTTGACCTGTTAATCTTTCAAATATTATTGAATACTTTAATACTCCCATTAAAATTAAATCATATTTAGGTACTTCTGATAGGATTATAGAAACTTCATCTCCTGTTCTATCTATAATATTACATTTAGAACCAAATCTTTCAGTTAATCTATTTCTATCTTCAACATTTACTCTTAAAACATCTATATCCTGTACACCAAATGTACTAAAATAGTCATATACTGTTCTATTTACCATAAATCCACCATCATTTAACATCAACACATTGTCAAATGAGTATTCTCTATCTGTTATTGAAAGTATTAACATCGGTTTATAATGTTGTTTAAGTAAAGAATGTAAATTATCACTTATAGTTCCATTTTCTGTTCTACAAACTACTAATAAATCATAAGCTTTTAATTCTTCCATAGCTACTTCTACTATTTCGCCATCTAATGAATATATTTTTCTAAAGTTACCCTTAGATATTTTTTCTTTATATTTCTCAAATACATCATCTTCAAGTTTTAAATAATCTTCTATCAATAGATTTGTATTAGCACTTACACCCATTCCTTGTATAGTTAGTGGGAAGATATCATATTTTCTGATATCTTTAATGTATACTACATCTTTTTCTATATGTGGATATTTTTCATCTAAAGATTTAGACAATTTTAAAAATTCATTAATTTCTGCCTCATTTGTAAGTAAAAACAAGAATCTTTTCATAATTATACCACTCCTATTCTTCAATTATTTCCTCTTCTTCAGAATTTTCAGCTGCAACTCTATCTGCTGAAACTAAATATTCTTTGTATTTAAGAGATTGTATTTTTACACCTTTACTATTTCTTCCTACTACTGGAAGATCTTTAATTTTAATACGTATTACTGTACCTGTAGTAGATATTGCAACAAGTTCCATATTTTCTGAATTTTCATCACTTGGATCTATTATAGTTGAATATACTACATAATGATTTTCACTTTCTTCTTTACTTCTTCTTTCAAGATTATAGTTTTTAACTCCTTTTCCACCTCTCTTGATAGTGTTGTATTCTGAAAGTAATGTTTTCTTACCTATACCAAGTGAAGTAACACTTAATACACTCATTTCCTCTACATTATTATCTGTATATATTACATCTGCTGATACAACTTCATCATTAGCATTTAACTTAATAGCTCTTACTCCTGCTGCAGTTCTTCCCATAGAACGTATATTTTCTTCTTTAAATCTTACTGCCATACCACCTTTAGTTGATATAAAGATTTCATCTTTTTCACTTCCAGATGTTATTCCAACAAATTTAACTTCATCTTCATCATCTTTAAATGAAATAGCTATTTTACCGTTTCTATTTATCGTTTTAAATTCAGAAATCTTAGTCTTTTTAGCTATACCATTTCTTGTTATGAATATTAAATCTCTATTATCATTTTCTACTTCATCTACTGGTATTATAACTGAGATTTTTTCATTTTCATCAAGCTCTATAATATTTCCTATAAGTTTTCCTCTTGCTTGTTTACTTACCTCAGGTATTTCATAAACTTTAATAGAGTATACCTTACCTTTATCACTAAATACCATTAAAGTATCTAGAGTTTTAGCTGTAAATAGGTCTTTTAGCACATCATCTTCAATAGTTGTAGTATTAGATACTCCTTTTCCACCTCTTTTTTGTGCCTTATAACTATCAAGCGACATACGTTTAGCATATCCTCTCTTAGTTATAGTTACTATTACATCTTCGTTTTTAATTAAATCTTCTATATTAATCTCATATCTATCATTTTCTATAGAAGTTCTTCTAGCATCTCCATATTTTTGTTTTATCTCTAATATTTCTTCCTTAATTATCGCATATTTTCTTTCATCTCTTGCAAGTATATCTTCAAGATCTGTAATAAATAGCATTAATTTATCATATTCTCCGTCTATTTCTTCTCTTGCAAGTCCTGTTAATCTATGTAATCTCATATCTAAAATAGCATCTGCTTGTATCTCAGTAAATGCAAATTTTTCTATTAATGATTCTTTAGCTAAGGCTCTTGTCTTACTTCCTCTAATAGTTGATATTATTTCATCTATATGATCTAAAGCTTTTCTTAATCCCTCTAAAATATGAGCTCTATCTTTAGCCTTATTTAAATCAAATATTGTTTTTCTTGTAATAACATCATATCTATGTTCTAAATATTTTTCTAAAATTTCTTTTAGATTTAATATTTTAGGAGCATTATTAACAAGTGCAAGCATTATGATACCAAAAGTTGTTTGAAGATCTGTGAATTTAAGTAGCTTATTAAGTACTATTTCTGCCTCTTCTCCTTTTTTAATATCTATAACTATTCTTATACCCTCTAAGTTTGAAAGGTCTGCTAAATCAGATATTCCAACTATTATTTTATCTTTAACAAGTTCACCTATTCTTTTAATTAAGTTTGCCTTATTAACCTGATATGGTAATTCTGTAATTACTATGCTCTGTCTACCTTTTTTATCAGTAATTATTTCTGTTTTAGCACTTACTCTTACCTTACCTCTACCTGTTTTGTAAGCTGAATATATACCCGATTTACCATATATTATACCTCCTGTTGGAAAATCAGGACCTTTAATATGAGTAATTAATTCATCTATACTAATATCCCTATTATCTATTAAAGCAATTATACCATCTGATAATTCCCCTAAGTTATGAGGTGGAATATTAGTTGCCATTCCTACTGCTATACCCGTAGTACCATTTAAAAGTAAATTAGGTAATCTAGCTGGAAGTACTGTTGGTTCATCTAAACTTTCATCAAAGTTTTTTCTCCAATCTATAGTATCCTTGTTAATATCTGTCAACATTTCTTCAGCAATTTTAGACATTCTTGCCTCAGTATATCTCATCGCAGCTGCACTATCTCCGTCTATAGAACCGAAGTTTCCATGTCCGTCTACCAACATATATCTAGTATTAAAATCTTGTGCCATTCTAACCATAGAGTTATACACTGCACTATCTCCATGTGGGTGATACTTCCCTAGTACTTCTCCAACTAGTCTTGCAGACTTCTTATATGGACTATTATGACTCATTTTTAATTCATCCATAGCATAAAGTATTCTTCTATGTACAGGTTTTAAACCATCTCTTACATCTGGAAGTGCCCTTGATACTATAACACTCATAGAGTAATCTAAATATGATGCCTTAATTTCATCTTCTATATAAATTAATTCTTCATTAGACATTTCTGTTTTTCTCATAACTTCTTCTATAGCACTCTGACTATCTTGATCTAATGTCGAATCTATATCTTCTTCTTTTATTTCATCTTCATTTTCAAATAAATCTGACATAACAACCTCCCTATATATCTAAGTTTCTTACATAATTTGCATGTTCTTCAATAAACTCTCTTCTAGGTTCTACTTTATCTCCCATTAATATTGAGAACATTTTATCTGCATATTGTGCATCTTCTAGTGTAACTTTTAATAAAGTTCTAACATCTGGATCCATCGTTGTTTCCTTTAATTGATCAGGATTCATCTCTCCAAGCCCTTTATATCTTTGCACGTTATATTTATTTTTTCCACTATTATCTACACCTAATTTTTCATCAAGCACCCTAGTTATATTCTTTAATTGATCATCAGAATACGCATATTTAACTTGTTCTTTTTTACCACTCTTAGTTGTAACCTTATATAACGGTGGTTGAGCTATATATATGTGTCCATTATTAATTAATTCTCTTAAATATCTATAAAAGAATGTAAGCATAAGTGTTCTAATATGAGCTCCATCTACATCGGCATCTGTCATTATTATTATCTTATGATATCTTAATTTTTCTATATCAAATCTATCTCCAAACCCAGCACCAAAAGCTGTAATCATAGCTTTTATTTCTGAATTTTCTAATATCTTATGTTCATTAGCCTTTTCAACATTAAGTATCTTACCACGTAATGGAAGTATTGCTTGATATTCTTTAAATCTACCTTGTTTTGCAGATCCTCCAGCTGAATCTCCCTCGACTATAAATATTTCTGATTCTTCTGGATTTTTTGATTGACAGTCTGCAAGTTTACCTGGAAGACCACCTAAACTAAATTCATTTTTCTTAGTTACAAGATCTCTTGCTCTTTTTGCAGCCTCTCTTGCTTGTTTAGATATAGCTATTTTATCTATAATAGTTTTACAATCTTTAGGATGATCTTCTAAATACATTTTAAGTTTACTTCCAAATACACCTGAAACTATACTTGTTGCCTCAGATGAACCAAGTTTTGCCTTAGTTTGAGATTCAAACTGTGGTTCTGGGAATTTTAAACTTAATACATAAACTAGACCCTCTCTTACATCTTCTCCCTTAAATTCATTTTTACTACTAGCTTCTCTAGCTAAATCATTAATAGTTCTAGTTAAAGCTGTTCTAAGTCCAGAAACATGTGTACCACCATCTGATGTATTAATATTATTAACAAAAGAATATTCTATTGTAGATTGTGAGTTCTTATATATCATAGCTATTTCTACTTCTGAATATTTATCAGGTATAGGATTACCCTCATCATCTACTTCTCCCTCTGTAAGCATTACTCTATCTTTCATATATATTACATCTTCAATGATTTTATCTTCTCCTACAAGTTCTGTAACAAAATCAACTATACCACCCTCAAAGTGAAAAATTTCTTCCTTAACTTTTTCTGGTTTTCTTGAATCTATTAATATTATCTTTATACCTTGATTTAAATAAGCAAGTTCTTTAAGTCTTCTTTGTAGAATATCATAATCAAATTGTATAGTTTCAAAAATATCTGCATCTGGTTTAAATTTAATTGTAGTACCATGAGCTTTAGCTGGTGCTTTCCCTATTTCTAAAGCTTCTGTGATTGCATTACCCTTTGAAAATATTTGTCTAACAACTTTTCCATCTCTAGTAACTGTTGCTTCTAATTTTTCAGATAAGGCATTAACTACTGATATTCCAACTCCATGAAGTCCTCCTGAAAATTGATAGTTTGAATTATCGAATTTTCCACCAGCATGAAGTACTGTCATTACCACTTCAAGTGTTGATTTACCTGATTTATGAATTTCTGTAGGAATTCCCCTACCATTATCTGCTATTTCTATTTCTGAATCTGGAAGCATTTTAACTGTAATAGTATCACACACTCCAGCAAGAGCCTCATCTATACTATTATCTACTATTTCCCATACTAAATGATGTAATCCTCTTGAAGAAGTTGTCCCTATATACATTCCTGGTCTAACCCTTACGGCATCTAATCCCTCTAATACCGTAATGCTTTCTCCACCATAATTTTTTTCTGACATATTTCCTCCACTTTAATATATTTTTATTACTTAAATTATATCACATTTTATTGATTTTTACTAGCTTTTTAATGAATTTATACCTTAAAAATTATCATATATTTTTAATACATTTTATTGAATAAAAAATATTAAAATGTTAAAATAAATAAAGAGGTGATATTTTGAATAATAAACTAAGATTTTTTTTATCAATTATTATACTTGTGGGTACCATACTTTTATTCAATAAATATGTAATTACTACACAAAGTAATATAATTGCTATTGAAGATGTAAATAAGAAAATATTTAAAAATATTTTACTTGATAATGTTATAGAAGATTTTAATAAAAAATTTGGACCAACTAAATATGATATAAGTAAATTTGTAAATAGAGAAATAGAGTCTAATATATATTTTTATTCACAACTTTTTGGATATAGTGAATCATATTTTATAATACAATACAATGATTTTGGAGTAACTCAATTAGTTTTCAATTTTTCAAATGTTAAAAAAGAAAATTTAGAAGACCTTACAGAAATCATTTCTTTACTAATACAAATTTCTGATGGTGATATTGAAGAAGTTGAAGCTAAGACAATTATAGTTAATATGTTTAAAGAATTTAATAAAAACAAGGATACAGTAACCCTTGTATATGATAATAAGCTAATATATGAACTAAATATATTTAATAATAATAGCATAAAATTTAGTATAAGATAAAACAAAAAGGTGATTAGAATTAAAATCCTAAATCACCTTTTTATATTTTTGTATAAACTATAATTAATATAATCTCATCATAAATTTTACTCTAAATATTTAATTTATCATTACCTTTATCCCTTAATTTCCTCTATTTTAATATAGTTTTCTATATCTTCTTTTCTTAATGACTCAGGGGGTAATTTTAATACATCAACCACAAAGTTTCTATTATAGAACTTTATTTCTATTTTATCTCCATCTTTGACAGAATAAAGAGCCTTTTTAACATCTCCATTAACAGATACATTCCCAGAATCACAAAGTTCATTTGCAATAGTTCTTCTTTTAACTACTCTTGTAATTTTTAAGAATTTATCAAGCCTCATTATTTCACTCCTCTTTCTATACTATTCATTACTCTAGCAGCAGCAAGTATATATGAATTAACATTAGTCTTTTTAATATTGTCATAAGCTTTAGCTAAAAATTCTCTAGCTGAATATCTATAACCCTTACTTTCTAATTTTTGTATACTTTCTATTGTTTTTTTCTTAATTTGTTCTTCATTTTCAACAACTTGTTCAGCTATAAACTTAACTATTTGAAGATCTGTTTCATCAAAATTTATTACAGTTTCTTTAGTTTTAGAAGATACAACTTCTAATACTGGCTCTACTTCTTTTTTAGGTTCTTCATCTTTATTTTTCATATCTTTAACAAGATGATTTGATTTAATAATACCTGCCTTTATTTCTTTTTCAGTTTTTGCTGGAGTTATTACTTGAGTCTTTTTAACTTCTTGTTTTTTCTCTTCAACTTTAGTTTTAACCTCTTCTACAACTTCTTTTGTTTTAACTTCAGTTTTCTCATTTTCTTCTTTCTTTACTTCTTCTTTTTTGTCTTTAATTTCTACATATTTAATATGATCATTTTGTGTAATTAAATTTTTTTCTTTTAAATATTCATCTAATGATGTACATGAAATTACAGTAAATAATAAAAAAATATAGCTAAAATATTTTATCATTTTAATCACCTCTTGATATATTCTAACATATTTTAGTTTACTTTTCAAAGTGTATTATTCATGATATAATTTAGTAATATATTGTATAAGGAGAGAATTTATGGTAGTCTAATACCATTAATAATAAATATGAATTTAAATAAAGATGAATTTTTAAAAAAAATTGGCGATAATGAAATGGCTATAAAAGTTTTTAATGCTCTTTCTATGGCTTTAGAATATCAAATTAGTGTATGTACTGATATATTTATAACCCCTAATGTTTATAAGAAAATAAGTGGAAAATATGATAATATCTATACATATATGAGAGGTTATGACAGAAAACAAATCTGTTTTACACCTTATGAACCCGAATTTAATTATACTGTAATTGAAATTAGAATAAATAATAAATTTAGAGAATATACTCACAAAGATTTTCTAGGTTCTATTATGGGATTAAATATTAAAAGAGAAATGATAGGCGATATATTTGTAGAAGATAATATAGGTTATGTATTGATATCTAATAAAGTCTTAGATTTTGTGATAAATAATCTTAAATCTATAGGGAAAAATGATTGTGATATAACTCAAAGTGAAAGGAATGATTTTTCATATAATTTTAAAGATATTAAAATCAATATTAGTTCTAATAGACTAGATAATTTCATAAGTGATATTACTAATTTATCGAGAAGTAAGGCAACTCAGTTAATAGAAGCTGGGCTAGTTCAAATAGATTATGAAATATGTAAGGAAAAAAATAAGGAAATAAGGCATAATGATATATTAACCATAAGAAAATATGGTAAATATTTAGTGTCTGAGGAACTAGAAGATAGTAAAAAAGGTAAGAAAAGATGGATAA
Source organism: Streptobacillus ratti (assembly GCF_001891165.1). Classification (NCBI taxonomy): domain Bacteria; kingdom Fusobacteriati; phylum Fusobacteriota; class Fusobacteriia; order Fusobacteriales; family Leptotrichiaceae; genus Streptobacillus; species Streptobacillus ratti. Next base: position 28,133 of record NZ_LKKW01000009.1, read on the forward strand.
TTAAAAAATATGAATAATGTGAATTTAAAAAGAAGAAGATTTTTTATCTTCTTCTAATATTATTAAATCCTTTATACTTCTGTGTTGCCATATGAGAATCAATATTTTGTATTAATTCTACTGCTACTCCAACTAATATTAGTAGACTTGTTCCACCTAACATTACTGGAATATTTAATACATATCCAAACCATATATTAGGTAATATACCAAGTATAGCTAAGAATATTGCCGTACCAAATGTAATTCTTGTTGTAACATACTCTAAGAACTCAGACGTTTCTTTTCCAGCTCTTTTTAATGGTATACTTCCACCACTTTGTTTTAAACTATCTGCAATTTTATCTGGATCAAATACTATAGCAGTATAGAAAAATGAGAATAAAATGATTAACACTGTAGTCAATGTTAAATATGCCCATCCTTTTGGTCCAAATATGTTTAATAAATATGCTTGTTTTGATTGGTCTTTAATAAGTGGTATTATAGCTGATGGTACAGCCATAATCATTGATGCAAAGATTATTGGCATTACCCCTGCTGTATTAATTTTAATAGGAAGATATGTTTTTCTCCCTACAACAGTAGGTTGTGTATTCCCAACACCTCTACTTGATTTACCAACATATTGTATAGGTACTCTTCTTTCTCCAAGTTGTATAAATACCATTACTACTATAATTAATATAAATAACATTAATGAAGTATATCCAAGTGCAGAACCTTTATCTGATGTAGTTAATTCTACTATTGTACTTCTAACTACTTGAGGTAAGTTAGAAACTATCCCTAAGAAAATTAACATTGAAGTTCCATTTCCTATACCTTTTATAGATATTCTTTCAGATAACCACATTAAGAATGCAGTTCCCCCTGTTATTAATACAACTGTTGTTAATATAAATGTTGTTCCAGGTTCTCTAACTAAATTATTAGATTGTAAGATTAAAGCAAGAAATGCTGATTGGAATAATGTAGTCCCTATTGTTAAATATCTAGTCCATTGTGTAACTTTCTCTGCTTCTTTCCCACCTTCTTTTTGCATTTCTTCAATTCTTGGCCATAAAACACCTAAAATTTGAAATACTATTGAAGCATTAATATATGGAGTTATTCCAAGTGAGAATATTGAAGCTCTTTGAACAGCTCCACCTGTAAATAGGTTTAAAAATTGAGCCAACGTACTTCCACCAGTAAAATCTCTAAACAATTCCATATTAATTCCTGGAACTGGAATATGCACACCAATTCTAGCAACTAAAAAACATCCTAAAGTAAACAATACTCTTTTTCTAAGCTCACGTGTTCTTAACATGGCTTGAAATCTACCTATTACTGCTTCTTTAAATGTCAAAGAAATCACCTCTATTCTATAATTTTATGTAAACAGGAAAAAAGTAAGTTAAACTTACTCTCCCTTAACTTCTTTAGCGTTTCCTGCTACATTTGCAAATGATTTGATTTCTACTAATTCAACTGTTCCATTAAATTTTTCAATTGCTTCTTTAGCACCTTTAGATACTCTATGTGCTTTAACTTTTAAAGCTTTTTCTAATTCATAATTTCCAATAATTTTTAATAATGAAGTGTAATTTCTTTCTCCATTTTCTTTAGTAATGAAGTTAGCATTTTTTACTACTCTTCTTTCTAATAATGTTTCTAAAGTTACTTCTTCTCCATCATTAAATTTATCTACTATGTCTTTTAAGTTTACTACTATTATGTCTTTTTGGAATGCAGAATTTGAGAATCCTCTTTTAGGAACTCTTCTGATTAAAGGCATTTGCCCTCCTTCAAACGAAGCTGGTACGTATGTACCTGATCTTTGTTTTTGTCCATTATGACCTTTACCAGCAGTTTTACCCCAACCAGTTCCATGTCCTCTACCGATTCTCTTTCTATCTCTTTTTGATCCTTCGGCAGGTCTTAATTCATTAAGATTCATTGATTTAAACCTCCTCTACTTTAACTAAATAAGAAATTAATTTAATTTTACCCTCTATATCAGCAGTCAAATTGTGTTCAACTGTTTGACCAATTTTTCTTAAACCTAAAGATTTAATTGTTGCGATATGGTTAGGTTTTCTTCCATTAATTCCTTTTACAAGTGTTATATTTACTTTAGTCATTAATTTATCCTCCTAGCCTTATCCTAAAATTTCTTCTACAGTTTTTCCTCTAAGTTTAGCAACTTTTTCAATTGATCTTAATTTTTTTAATCCATCTAATGTAGCTCTTGCAACATTATCTTTATTTTTAGATCCTCTAATTTTAGTTAATACATCAGTAACACCTACTAATTCTAAAATTTCTCTAGTTGCTGACCCAGCAATAACCCCAGTCCCTTTTGATGCTGGTTTTAATAAAACTGATGTAGCATTAAATTTACCAATTTGTTCATGTGGTAAAGTTCCACCTTTTAATGAAACTGTTATCATACTTTTTTTAGCACCTGCAATAGCTTTTCTAATTGCTTCAGGTACTCCATTTGCTTTTCCTAATCCTATTCCAACTTTTCCGTTTTCGTCTCCAACTGCTGCTAGTACTGAGAATGAAATTCTTCTTCCCCCTTTAACAGTTTTAGAAACTCTACTAATTCTTAAAAGTTTTTCTTTGTATTCGTTAGTTTTAACTTCTTTTGCCAAAATAAATCCTCCTATCCTATTAGAATTCTAATCCTGCTTCTCTTGCAGCGTCTGCTAATGCTTTTACTCTTCCAGTATAGATGTATCCACTTCTATCAAATACTACTTTAGTAATTCCAGCAGCTTTAGCTTTTTCAGCTAATCTTGTACCTATTAATTTTGCAGCTTCTACATTTGATCCATGTTGAACTTTATTCCCTTTTTCAATAGTTGAAGCTGAAACTAATGTTTTTCCTGTTGTATCATCTATTAATTGTGCGAAGATGTTAGTTAAACTTCTATAAACAGTAAGTCTAGGTCTTTCAGGTGTTCCACTGATTTTAGCTCTTATGCTTTTATGTTTTCTAACTCTTGCTAAGTTTCTATCTACTTTTTTAATCATTTAAACTACCTCCTATCCTTTCTTACCTTCTTTTCTTCTTATCTTCTCATCAGCATATTTAACCCCTTTACCTTTATATGGTTCTGGTGCTCTCTTAGCTCTTATATCTGATGCAACTTGACCAACTAATTGTTTGTCAATTCCTTCTACAGTTAATTTAGTATTTCCTTCTACAGTGAAAGTAATACCCTCAATTGGAGCTATATCAACTGGATGTGAATATCCTAAAGCCATTGTAATTCCTTTACCTGCTGCAGCTACTCTGTATCCAACCCCAACTAATTCTAATTTAATTTTGAAACCTTCACTAACTCCAACAACCATGTTATTAACATTTGCTCTTGTAGTTCCATGTAATGCTCTAATATTAGGTAAGTCATTTGGTCTTTCAAAAGTTATTTCATTATTTTCAATATTTACTTTAATTTCAGAAGATAATTCTCTAGTTAAAGTTCCTTTAGGTCCTTTTACTGTGTAAACATTACCTTCATTTGTAATTTCTACACCTTTTGGTATAGTAATAGGTTTTTTACCTACTCTTGACATTATTTTCCTCCTTATATGCGTAAATTTCCAGAAGTGTTTAGGCTATATTACCAAATGTAACAAAGAACCTCTCCACCAACACTTTGCTTTCTGCATTCTTTATCAGTTAAAACACCTTTAGGTGTAGTAACGATAGCTATTCCTAAACCACCTAATACTTTTGGTAAGCTTTCTACTGAAGAGTATACTCTTCTTCCTGGTTTAGAAATTCTTTTTAATCCTTTTATAACTTGTTCACCATCAACAGTTTTTAAAGTTACAACTATATCTTTTATACTTCCTTCTTCTTTGATTTCGTATTCTGATATATATCCTTCATTTCTTAATATATTTGCGATACTTTCTTTTATTTTAGAAAATGGTATTGCAACTTTATCGTGTTTTGCAATATTTGCATTTCTAATTCTTGTTAACATATCTGCAATAGGATCTGTTAAGTGCATGTTTGTCCTCCTCTCAAATATTACCAGCTTGATTTTTTGATTCCAGGTATCATACCTTCACCAGCTAATTGTCTAAACATTACTCTTGATATTCCGAATTCTCTCATGAATCCTCTTGGTCTACCATTTACTTGACATCTATTTCTATGTCTTGTAGGCGATGCGTTACGAGGCAATTTAGATAATTCAATAATTGCTTCTCTATCTCCTTGTTTAGCTCTTTCTTTTAACTCAGCTCTTTTTACTGCATATTTATCTATAGTTTTTTCAATTTTTAGATTTTTTTGAACCATTGCTTTTTTAGCCATAAATTCTTTTGCACCTCCTTATTATTTTGCAAATGGCATTCCAAATGCTCTTAATAATGCTCTTCCTTCTTCATCAGTTCTAGCAGTAGTTACGAATGTAATTCCCATTCCTAATACTTTATCAACTTTATCAATTTCGATTTCTGGGAAGATAATTTGCTCTTTTAATCCTAAAGTATAATTTCCTCTTCCATCAAATCCACGAGAAGAAACTCCTTCAAAATCTCTTACTCTTGGTAAAGTAACACTTACTAATCTATCTAAGAATTCATACATTTTTTCTTTTCTTAAAGTAACTTTTGCACCTATTAATTGACCTTCTCTTAATTTAAATCCAGCTTCAGATTTTCTAGCTTTTCTTGCAACTGGTTTTTGTCCTGTAATTTGTGCTAATTCTTTAACTGCTGTATCTATTAATTTAGGGTTATTTACTGCTTCTCCAAGACCCATATTAACTATTATTTTATCTAATTTAGGTACTTCCATAATGTTAGAAAGTCCTAATTCTTTCATTAATGCTGATACCATAGTTTCATTGTATGCTTTTTGTAATCTAGGCATATATTTTGTAGACATTTAGGTATCCTCCTTCCCTTATATTTCTTGTCCTGATTTAACTGAAATTCTAACTTTTTTACCGTCTTTAATTTCATATTTTACTCTTGTAGCACTTTTAACGCTTTCATCCCATAACATTACTTTAGATGAGAAAATTGGTACTTCTCTTTCTACAATCTCACCTTGTGTGTTCATAGCATTAGGTTTTAAATGTTTTTTCTTAACGTTTACACCTTCAACTACTATTTTTCCAAGTTTAGGGAATACTTTTAATACTTTTCCTATTTTACCTTTATCTCCCATTTGAGAAGATTTATTGCTTCTTTTGTCATTATTACTTCTTCCACTAATTACTACAACTGTATCTCCAGTTTTAACATGTAGTTTTTTAGGAACTGATTTTATTTTAGATTTAATCACAAAAAATTCCTCCTTCCTAAAGTACTTCTGGTGCAAGTGATACTATTTTCATAAAGTTTTTAGCTCTTAATTCTCTTGCAACAGGTCCAAAAATTCTTGTCCCTTTCATTTCCATTGATGCGTTAAGGATAACTCCTGCATTATCATCAAATTTTATATATGAACCATCTAATCTTTTAACTTCTTTTCTAGTTCTAACTATAACTGCTTTTACAACGTCTCCCTTTTTAACACTTCCATTAGGTATAGCTTCTTTAACAGATGCTACAACAACGTCTCCTATTCTACCGAATCTTCTTCTTGATCCACCTAACACTCTAATAACCATAATCTTTTTAGCACCTGTATTATCAGCAACGTTAAGTATACTTTGTTGTTGAACCATTTAATAGTTCCTCCTCCCATTTAATAATAATATATATTAAATTATTTTGCCTTTTCTAAGATAGTAACAACTCTCCAGTTTTTATCTTTACTTAAAGGTCTAGTTTCCATTATTCTAACTTTATCTCCTACACGACATTCATTTAACTCATCATGAGCTTTATATCTTTTAGAAGTTTTTACTCTCTTTTTATATAATTTATGCAGTTTCATTGTATTTTCAACAACTACTACTGTTTTATCCATTTTATCAGAAACTACGATTCCTTCTCTGACTTTTCTTTCGTTTCTTTCCACGTGAGAATCCTCCTATTTTCCAGTTTTTTCTGTTAAGATTGTTTTCATTCTAGCTATATCTCTTTTTACTTTTCTAATTTGTGCTGTGTTTTGTAATTGTCCAAGAGTTTTTTGTAGCTTTAAATTAAACAATTCGTGTTTCAATTCTTTTACTTGTGATTCTAACTGATTTAAATCTAAATCTCTAACTTCTTTAACTGTCATTACTTATCACCACCTACTTCTTTTCTTACGAATTTAACTTTGATAGGTAGTTTGTGTCCAGCTTTTCTTAATGCTTCTTTGGCTTTCTCTTCAGATACTCCTCCAACTTCAAACATTACTTTACCAGTTTTAACAACTGCTACCCAACCTTCAGCGTTACCTTTACCTTTACCCATTCTTGTTCCTTCAGGTCTTTTTGTATAAGGTTTATCAGGGAAAATTCTTATCCAAATTTTTCCTTCTCTTTTAAATGTTCTATTTATTGTAATACGGCATGCTTCTATTTGTCTTGAAGTAATCCAACCAAATTCCTTTGCAGCTAATCCGAAATCTCCAAACGCTACATAATTCCCTTTAGTTGCAATACCACCCATGCTTCCTCTAAATTGTTTTCTATATTTAGTTCTCTTAGGTATTAACACTATTTTGTTCCCCCTTCCTTCTTAGTAGGTAAAACTTCTCCATTAAAGATCCATACTTTAATCCCTAATGCTCCATATGTTGTATGAGCTGTTGCTGTTGCATAATCAACATCTGCTCTTAATGTATGTAATGGTACTCTACCTGATAAAGTCCATTCACTTCTAGCAATTTCTGCTCCGTTTAATCTTCCTGAAGTCATTACTTTAATTCCTAATACTCCAGCTTTTTCAGCTCTTTGAACTGCTTGTTGTACTGCTCTTTTATACGCCACACGTTTTTCAATAGCTGTTGCAATACTTTCTGCTACTAATTGTGCATCTCTGTTAGGGTTTTTAATTTCTAAAGCTTTAACAAAAACTTTTTTCCCTGTCATATTTTCTAATTTTGCTCTTAATGCTGTGATTTCTGCACCTTTTCTACCAATTAATACCGCAGCTTTTCCAGTTGAAACTATTATAGTTATTTCATTTTCAGAAACTCTTTCAATAGCTATTGAAGAAATTCCAGCTTGGTAGTAGTTTTTCTTAATATATTCTCTTATTTTTAAATCTTCATGAAAATTATTTAAATATTCTTTTCCTTTTTTGGCAAACCATTTTGAATCCCATGTTTTAACAATACCGATTCTCATACCTCTAGGATCTACTTTTTGTCCCACAGACTTACCTCCTTATATACTCTTATTTTACGTCCACTTCAACAGTTATATGTGCAAGTGGTTTTCTTATAATATCTGCTCTACCCATTGCTCTTGGGTTCATTCTCTTTAATACAGGTCCTTTATCTATTAATACTTTTGAAACTATTAAGTTTTCAGGATTTAATCCTAAGTTGTGTTCTGCATTTGCAATTGCAGATCTTAATGTTTTTTCTATTAATGGAGCTGCTTTTTTATTTGTAAATCTTAAAATGTTTAATGCGTTTAACGCATCTTTCCCTCTTATTACATCTGCTACTAATCTAGCTTTTTGAGGGCTTAATCTTTGATAACGTAATTTAGCTATTGCTGGCATGCGTTTTCTCCTTTCGTATAAAGTTATAAGATACTAATCTTTATTTATGTAAGTTTTATTTTTTCTTATCTTTACCATGTCCATGGTAAGTTCTTGTTGGAGCAAATTCTCCAAGTTTGTGTCCAACCATTTCCTCAGTTACATACACAGGTATATGTTTTTTACCATTATAAACTGCAAATGTATATCCTATGAATTGTGGAAATATAGTTGATCTTCTTGACCATGTTTTAATAACAGCTTTATTTGTTCCTTGTGCTTCAACTTTTTTGAATAAATATTGATCAGCAAAAGGTCCTTTTTTTAATGAACGAGCCATTTTTCCTCCTTACTTTATAACACTAATCTATTTTTTTCTCTTTCTTACGATGAATTTATCTGAATTTTTCTTACCTCTAGTTTTCTTACCTAAAGCAGGTTTACCCCAAGGAGTAACTGGCGCTTTTCTTCCTATAGGTGATCTTCCTTCTCCCCCTCCATGTGGGTGATCTACTGGGTTCATTACTGATCCTCTTACGTGTGGTTTTCTACCTAAGTGTCTATTTCTTCCAGCTTTTCCTAAAGAAACTAATGAATGTTCAGAGTTTCCAATAACACCAACAGTTGCAAAACATTCTTTGTGAATTAATCTTAATTCTCCTGATGGTAATTCAACGTGACAATATGTCCCTTCTTTAGCTACAAGTCTTGCTGAAGTTCCTGCTGATCTTGCAAGTTGTCCACCTTTTCCTGGGATTAATTCAACATTGTGTATTAATGTCCCTACTGGTAAATCTTTTAACTTTAAAGCATTCCCTGGTTTGATATCTGCATTTTCTCCTGAAACTACAGTATCTCCTTTTTTTAATCCATTTGGAGCTAAAATATATCTTTTTTCTCCATCAACATAATGTAATAAAGCAATATTTGCTGTTCTATTAGGATCATATTCTATACTTGCAACTTTTGCAGGTATTCCTAATTTGTTTCTTTTCCAATCGATTATTCTGTATAATCTCTTGTGTCCTTTGTGTCTGTTTCTTCCTGTTCTGTGTCCATAGTTGTCAATCCCATAAGATGAATTTAATGGTTCAACTAATGTTTTTTCAGGTCTAACTTTGTCTAATTCTGTATTTACTAATATAGACATATGCCGAGTCCCACTAGTAATCGGTTTTAATTTTTTAATAGGCATATCTTCCCTCCAATTTCTAAATTTTTTATGTACACCTTTACCTCGTGTGCACCTTGTAAGTGCATAAAAATAAGGCGTAATTCGACCTATAATTTAAGCAATTTATCTTGCTAACTTAGTTAGTATATCATATTTGATATTAAAAATCTAGTCTTTTTTTACTTTTTTCAAAAATTTTTTTCATAAAAAAATCTGAAACTTTTTAAGTCCCAGATTTTTAATTATTAATTTTCAAATTTATATATTTCAGGTTCATATATTTTAAGTACTTTTGTATATACAATATGTGAGATTAAAGCTACTCCAAAAGGAACTACAAGGTAAGCAATTAACACATATATTAATGCTTCTAATCCAGTTATTCCATTTAAAGCATAATCACTCATAGCTTTAATAGGTCCAACAAGCCCTACAAAACCAAATCCTGAACTTACTTTATCTCCAGTAACACCTAAAACTCTTACAACTAAACCTGCTATAGAAGAAGTTGTTAAAATTGGTAAAAGCATTATAGGGTTTTTAACAATATTAGGCATCATCATTTTCATTCCACCCATACCAACTGCTATAGTAACTCCAGCCTTATTTACTGCCCAAGATCCTACAACTAATACTGCAGCTGTTGCTGATACTCCAATATTTGCAGAACCACTTGCAAGTCCTGATAATCCTATTGCTATACCTATAGCTACTGTAGAAATAGGAGATACTATAAGTATAGAAAATGACATAGCAATTAAAATACACATTAATATTGGTTGTAAAGTAGTAAATGAATTAATTCCATAACCTATAGTAGTTGAAATATGTTGTACATAAGGTAAAATTAATAATCCTAAAAACCCTACACCTACTCCAACTATTATTGGTTGTAAAACTATAGTTAATGAGCCTAATTTTTCTCCTAAAAGCATAGTAACATAAGCAGCTACCCCTGCAATTAACATAACATTAATTAAATCTCCTAACCCTATTTTTAAAACTCCATCTACTCTCATTAAAGCTCCTGATGCTATCCATGTAGATGACATCATTACAGCTGATTTCATTGGATTGAATCCAAATTGTAAACCTACTAAAAATCCTATCATAGGTGCTACTAACCATTGAATATCAACACAAATTTGTCTTAAAACTCCAAAAATCGGATTAAATTGTGATAAATAACCAAATAATCCTCCTAATACTGCATTAGGTATTAATCCAACTACTATACCTATAGCCGTACCATTTAATACTTTCATTATAAACTGTTTCATAGTCATATCTTTCATTATCTCTTATCCTCCAATTAAAACACTTTCTCTTCCATGTATTAAAATAGTTATTAAATCACAAAAACTTGTATCTAAACCATATTCTTTTCCTTTTTTAGACACGTAACCATTTAAATAGTCTATTTCTGTAAGTCTTCTTTTTTGAATTAAATCTTGGTGCATAGATGGGTAATGTTTTACTCCTTGAAATTCTTCTGTCGTAAACCAACAAACTAAATTAGTTATTTCTTCAACATTTAATATAGTTCCCTCTTTTTTAGCAACAGATGCAAATTCTTCAACTATTTTTCCTAATAACTCTCTTGATTTTTCGATTTTACCTAATTGTAACATATTACAATCAAGTAAAGCACAACACGCATTCATAGTTCCATTAATACATGCCTTTCTCCATATAGAGAATAAGATATCCTCAGAATATACTGTTGGTAATCCTGAATTATTAATACATTCTACAACTTTAACTGCATTTTCTTTACCAGCTTCTGAAATATTTTGAATTTCTGTTTTACCATAATTAGTTACTTCAAACATTCCAGCACCTTTCATACCAGCAGTTAAAACTGTAACTCCCATTAAAATTTGTTCAGGTTTAACAAATTCTTTTAATGTATCTATATGTCCTAAACCATTTAATAAACATAATACACTTGTTTTTTCAGAAATTAAATGTTTAATATCACTTAACATTTCTTTTAATTGCATAGATTTAGTAAATACTATTATTAAATCTGCACTTTGATTATAATCAGAGGCTAAATATGCTTCTGCTTTAATATTTTCCTCTACTCCAATATTTTTAAAATTGATTCCATTTTTATTAATAGCATCAATATTTTCTTGCCACAAATCTAAGAAAATTACTTCATTCCCTGATTTTTTTAACATAGACCCATAGGTTGCCCCCATAGCCCCAGTTCCTGCGATAATTACTTTCATACTTTAATTATGTGATAAAAATCACACCTCTCCTTTCAATTTTTATCTCAACTATGATTATATCATTAAAAAAAAGTATGTTGCAACAAAAAAATGAAAATTATATTCAACATTTTTCAAAAAACTTAAAATACATAATTACTCAATATTAGATTTTTATTAAAACCCTCCAATTTTTTCATTATCTCTATGTATTTTATAATATACTCTACTTTCAAGTTACCTATTTCTTTATGCAACGCTTTCTTATATATTATCGCCTGTTTATGAACTCTAATATACGATAATTTATTAAGATTTAATTTTGGATATTTTTCAGGATCTATTTCTATATCATATTCTGGATTAAAATATTGTTTTTTAGTTATTGTTGAAACAGGCAATATTATGCAATCATTATCAGTTTCTCCTATAACTAAAACTGGTCTTTCTTTAAGTCCTTTTCTTTTAGTCCCTATATCAAAATAAGGAAAAAGTGCAATAAACATTTTACCTATCATTTTTCATCTCCCTCATAATCTTTAAATTCATCACAATACATGTCCCAATAAGTATCATAAATTCTTTCTTTTTTCTCAAAAATTAAACTTACATCTATATTATTTACACCCCTTTCATTTTCTAATAATCCTTTTCTTGCAATCTTCCACGCTCTTTCTTTATGTGTTAGATTAATAAGTTTACTTGAAGAATAAAAACCATATTTAACTATAACATTATTAATTATATACTTATTAAAAGTTTTTAAATTACATTTTTTTCTATAAATTCTCCTATTCTTATACTCATTCCTTACCTTAATAGATACTGGTCCTAATCTCCAAGCTTTCATTTTTTCACTAAATAATAAATTTCCTGTATAAAGTATAGATTCTTTTTGTGTGAAATATATAAGCTTTTGTAATTTTAGTTCATCTATATTTTCTCCATATATTTCCCTATATCTTTTTGCAATAAATCTCGCAACCTCAATAATTTTTTCCACTACATCACCACCCATTAACATTATATCCTATAAATTAAAAAAAGTGAATAGTTTTTAAATATTTTTTTATTTTATTTTAATAAGTACAAAAAAAAACAGAAACAAATGTCTCTGTCAAAAAATATATTTTTTATTATAAATCCCCATTTTAATTACCTTAAAAAGTATAACCCAATTCTAATCCTGTTATAACTTTATCTTCATAACCACCAAATAAAGCAATGTTATATTTATTTAATAATTTAATCCCTAAAGAACTTTTATATACTGGAGCAACATTCGCTTCCACTTTTTTATATATAATTCTACTTTGACTAACAAATATTCCCATTCCTAATTCTACTCCACCATAAACTTTAATATTATTATCAATAGAATAATTAACTTCTCCTTTAAGTCCTAAATTAATAGCAGCTCTTCCATATAGATTAGACTCATTTTGACTACGTGAAAACCCTCCTGCTAAAGAAACTTTTGGTCCAAATGTAAAATCTACTTTTTTAGACACCTTTTTTTCATATTCTACCATTGCACCTACAGAAACAAAACCATAATGACTATATCCTCTAAGACTTTCTTTATTTCCTATGGCATAATAAAAAGCTCCCTCAAGCCTATATCTTTCATCTGCATTTTTGGAAAAACTCATCAAACTTATAGACATTAAAGTTATTAATAAAATCTTTTTCATCCTTTTTACTCCTTAATTCTTACTAAAATGTATATCCTAATTCTATTCCAAATAGTCCCTTAGGATTTGTAGCATAATTTCCTACATAAAGTCCTACGTTATATCTATCTCTTATCTTAATCCCTCCAGATAGTTTACCTATAACTGCTACATCAAATCTTAATTTGTAAGAATTATTATAATCTTTCAAATATATTAAATAACCAATTCCAGTCCCTACTTCTAATCCACTATATATCTTAACCTTTTCTTTAACTTTATAGTTAAAATCAACTTCCATTCCTAAAATTAAGCTAGGTGTTATGCTTGTTAGTTCTGTTCCATTTAATACACTATCTAAAAAAGAAAGACTTGTAGTAACTTTAGGTCCAAATGTAATATCAAATTTTTTATTAATATCTGCTTTCCATTCTGGCAATATTGCTATAGATAATGTTGTTGTTTTTAAACTTCTACTATTTGTTTTGCTAAAAACTCCTAAAGATCCATCTACTCTATATCTTGGTCCAGTTATTTTAACACTTTTATTATTAGAGTTTGTAGTAGAAATCCTATTTTTATTTTGTTTTGGCTTATTTACCTTACTTGGAAATGAAATTAATCCAGCAATAAATATTATTAATAATAGTATTTTTTTCATATGTTATTCCTTTCTCTTAAAATGTATATCCTACTTCTAAACCTAATATCCCTTTAACATTTCCTGTATAAAGTGCTAAATTAACTTTTTCATCTAATTTTATTCCTAATGCAACCTTACTTATTGATGTAATTTCAGGTCCATGTACATGATTATCATCACTTATGACAAACACTCTAAATCCTAAACCTACCCCTGCTTCTACAGAGGCATATAACTTAACATTATTTTTTACCTTGTAATTAAAATCTACCTCTCCACCTAATATTGCACTAGGTTTTACTACAGGTATATTAGGCATATAAAAATTAGTTTCAACATTTAATGTCCCCTTAGGTCCAAATGTAATATCAAATTTTTTATTAATATTTACTTTCCATTCTTGTAATAGTGAAATAGAGTTTGAAACAGATTTATATGTTCTTAAATTATTGTAATTTTTAAAATCCATAGCTCCTACTGCTAACTCTACTCTATATCTTGGTCCACTAATATTAGATGCAAAGGCACTTACTCCTATAATTGATAATACTAGTAATAACTTTTTCATTTATTATTCTCCTATTTTTTATTTTCAATCTATTATACCCCACCATATATTTTTGTCAATGATTTAATGTGAAATTTTATTACAAATATTTAATATATTATTTTCACCTTAATTATCTTTACTTAAAAAGGAAAAAGATGATTTAAAATCTTTTTTGTTAAACTTTAAATCATCTATATTCTTATATAAACTTATACAACAGTCCTAACTCTAATCCATTACCCATATTACCT